>RDXD01000468.1 GCA_004292575.1 Bacteroidota bacterium | reverse complement strand
AATTTTACACCATGGCTTATCGACGGTCGCGATGCCGATACAGTAGCGATGGGTTTTCAGCCAATGCCAAACACATGTTTTGGTGGCCGAGCTTTTTATGTAAACAACAACAGCATCGTGGGCGATGTTTTTACCACAGCACCCGGCAACGACTCTAACCCAGGTACCAAGGCTGCGCCATTTGCTACTATTCCACGAGCTTACGACGTAGCACCCGCTGGTAGCGCCATTTTTGTTGATGCAGGCCTTTACGACTTTGCTGGCACCCCCGTGTTTATTGCCAAACCCCTTGCATTTTTCGGCACCAACCACCAAATTTCGCCCAACAGCAGCAGCAATCCATTGCAAACAAACACCAGCAGAAATGCTGAAACCATTGTAAAAGGCGTACTCATCAATGTGCTCAGCCCAAGCATAAAGTTTCAGGGTTTTACCTTTGAACAAGGTACCACGTCGTTAGTGGCTCTTAGCAATACAACCTCAACCAATAATAATTTTGGCAATTTTACCTTTACAAAAAACATCGTAAAAGCGATTCATCCTAGTGGCACAGCAGCCCAGATTACACTTACTGGCGTGCACACCAGTGCAGCGAGTTTACCGGTTACTGCTGGATTTTTTATAACAGAAAATCGCTTCGAGAAAACCAACAATGTTGCTGTAAGCGCCATTACAACTAGCTACACAAAACAAGTTTTGGTTGACAACAACGTGTTTGTTACCCCGGCACCGGCAACGCAACGGACTTACATCACCTGTGTGGTAGGTCAAAATGGGCAGGTTTCCAACTTTAGCTATTCCAACAACGTATCAACCGCGTCGAGGTACGATCTGTTTACTATAAGATTAGATACTGCGCTGGTCGAAAACAACAGAAGCTTGCAATCGCTTCAGGGTCTGTTTGTACAAGCCTGGACGCCCGGGTCTAGCAGTGCCATTATACGAGGAAACCACATGGAAACTGACTTTGCAACTACCAGTCCTATAAATTTCGCAGCCTTTGATGGCTTTCAGCCTGGGTCACAAACCTCAGTGCTTATAGAATTGAATACCGTTATCCAAAATGCGGCAAGCCGAGCCTTTGTACCACCCGCTCTTACCATCCAAATGCCGGGTGCCTCTGCACGGCCTGCGGTAACAATTTTACGTAACCGTCTAAGTTTTGCTGGTGATTACGGCATGTTTACGACCGCAAATCTGAGTGGCATGCGGCTGGCTGGACGGCTTCAAAACGTAAAAATCGACGAAAACGAATTGAATTTCACCGGTGCCAATATTACCAATACTCCCCCCGCCAATGCGCCGGCTTTGGCTGGTATTTTCTTGAATGCCGATGGGGGTTCCAATGCACTAACCGGTGACGCTGTTATCAATATTACCCGCAATACTATCGCCGGGTTTAAAAATTCTTTGGCCATTTACGATGCAAGCAATACTGTACCCAATACTTACACTGGTTATGGCAATTTGCCAGGTGGCGTTACCCTTAATGTGAATAACAACAGTTTTACTGGTGATAGCCTAAGTGTCAACAACGGTGCCATTGGTCAGTTAGCAAATGCAGGGTGCAACTGGTACGGATCCGCCGATGCTGGTGTGGTAGCGGGTAAGGTGAGTGCCACGGTTCGTTTTGCACCATTTTTACTCAATGGTAACGATTTGTCCTCCGTTACTGGCTTTCAGCCTGCGGCGGGTAGCTGTGCCGGCCTTACCGGATTTAGCCCTTTAGTTGGCACAGCTGGCACCGTGGTAGTGCTTCGTGGGCAAGGTTTTGCAGGCACCAGCAGGGTTGCGTTTAACGGTACCACTGCCACTAATCTTTCCGTAACCAGCGATAGCACCATTGTGGTGACTGTACCTCCGGCAGCTACCACTGGCACTTTAGCCATTACCTCGCCGCTGGGTACCATTGTTTCGGCAAGCAATTTTTTTGTGATACCCCCTGCGGAAGCCGATACTGTTGGTGCTTGCCCGGGCAGTAATGGCTTGCTCATTAGTGCGACAAAGGGTACTGTTTACCAATGGCAAATAGTAACCGACACAGGAAACACCAACCTTCCTAACGGCCTAAACTATAACGGCGTTACTACCGACAGCCTTGGAATGCTCAATATTGACCCGAATTTGGATGGACGACGCTTTCGCTGCTTGGTTGATGGTCAGCCTACAACAAAAATATTTACGCTGCGCATTGCTAACTCTTGGAGTGGTGGCGGAAGCGATAGCCGATGGAATAATGCTTTCAATTGGGGCTGTAGTGGTCAGGTACCCAATCCAAACACAAATGTGGTCATTGGCAGCGGTACAGTGGTTGTGTTGGCTGCGGCTACCGCCAAAAGCATTTGGGTAAGCCCGGGCGCTACGCTGCGCGTAGAACCAGGTGTCACGTTAACCATTACTCCTCAATAGTAAAAAAAGGAACGCCATCATCACTGTAAGTCATTTTTCCGCTACGTTTCAAAATGTGGCCCTGTTATTACATATTAGATTGTTGTTTGACTTCATAATACTCAAATGCAAAGTCTTATTGTTTACACTTGCAATGCCTATAGCACGCCCAGGTTGTACAGGGCGTTTGTTTCTTTTGTAGCAATGGATAAACGCCGAAATGTGTGGGCTGGCTCTGACCTGGTTGGTCTTTTATGGTTACCCCGATATTGTATGAATAAAGAGTAAGAATTGGGCTAACATCACCTTCGGGTGCATATGTTAGAGTCGAAGGTGCCTCGCGGATAAGAACGTCTGTCTCATCTCAATGGTAAAATCGGGGTGTACGCTGGCACAAGTAGGGGTGCTTCATCAATTGCAAGGACTACAATGCTTTTCATTTTGGTTTAGCATGGCAGGTGGCGCCAATTGGCGCTTTGCTAACTCATTGACAATTGCAATTGAGGGCAGTGTACGCGGTTTCGGTGCGATTCATTACTGCTGGTGTTGCCAGCCGTAAAACCCGTGCCGCAGTAGCAGCCTCAACGCAGGCCCACAATCTTGCACCCCGTTTCAGCTAGCTAATCGGGCTACTAGCGACGATATTCATAACACTTTGGGCAATGGCGAAAGTGACTATTGGTTGAGTCGGGAAACCAACTGTGCAACTTCCTGTAACCCACTTTTCCTCGGTAAGCATATTCTCTTATCGCAGCTAACCACTAAAAAATTTCCGTTGGTGTGGGTTTCATTTTATCTAACTATCCATTTTGTGTTTTATCAAGTGTTTTTTTGAACTCAAAAGCCAGCTTGATGAGCTGAAAATCACCCAAAAAGACCTTTTAAGTGCTGCTTATAGTGAATTCTGTATGCAATAGTCAAAAACAAGTTCAAGTTGACAGGGTTTGTATCAACTTGGGTTAGCTGTCCAAGCCTCTAGTTATCAGTGGTATTGATCAGCCAAATTGGGAAGGTGTTTTGGTGCAGATAAAAGATTAAGTATTTCATAAATGCTTTCGACGTTAAATAAAACAGGATAATTTCCCCTTTACGGTATTAAAAACCTGGTGACAACAAAAATATTGTCAAAGTTATTTGGCAATGAGTTTGTTGTCAAGTATATTTGCCAATAAAATCATTGTCAAGATGGATTGGATTAAGCCCAACACAATTACTGGCCCTACAGCCGAAGGAAGTAAATACTTTAGTAGGGCGGAAAAGGAAAATAAACTTTGGCGAAAGATATTAACGAATCATCATGTCTTGTTTTTGGCACCTCGGAGGGTTGGGAAAAGCTCGATTGTAATAAATATGGCTAAAAAACCCAAAGATGGGTATGCTTGCCTATATGAAAATATTGCCACAGAGGGGAGTTTGCAGGACTTTTACAAACGACTTTACCAGATGACAATCAGGTCATTAAGTACCTATGAAAAAAGTAAAAACAAAGTATTCAAATGGTTTAAAAGCATAAAAGTAACTGGTGTAAGCCCTGATGGTACTTTAAGTCTAGATTCAAAAGTTCTTGACTATCGGGAGTTATTTCTTGAGCTACTAAATTCAATTCCGCGGGGAGAAGTAAAAGTTGTGTTGTTTCTGGACGAGTTTCCGGATGCTGTACTAAAAGTATTTCAAAATCATGGCACAGAAGAAGCCGAGAAACTCTTGGCAGATATTAGAGCGTTTGACAATGAACATTTCAAGCGTGTTTTCATGATGGTTTTATTGGGTTCTGTTGGTTTGACACATATCATCAAGCAAATAACAGGGCGAACAGATAAGGTAAACAACCTGCACAAGGAGTATTTACAAGCATTAAGCACTGAGGAAGTTGGAGAATTTATCAGTTTTCTAACAGAAAATGCTAGCATGCAAATTAATGCATCATCCACAGCCCATATCATAGTAAAAACTGGTCATCTTCCATATTATATTCAACTCATTATAGAAGAGTGTGACGAAATTTTGGAGGAAAATAACACACCCAATTTAACCCATGAAGTAATTGATAGGGCGCACAGGCAGCTTATCAAGAAGAATGAACATTTTTCTGATTGGGATAGCCGGCTTTCCAAATATTTCCCATCAAAATATACTTTCTTATTGGCTGTCGTCACAAAATGCGCTCACAATGGCTATATCTCTATTCAAGAAATTGCCAACATCGCCAAAAAATATAAGAACCCAACAGCATGGAAAGCCGACCTCGACGATATATTAATCGCTGATGGATATTTATATGAAAAAGACGAAACCATCTATGAATTTAACTCCCCATTACTTAGAGATTGGTGGAAAAATCGTCATCCAAACCTTTAATTTAAAATGCAAGAAACAATATTTCAATACCAGAATGCCAATCAATCGTACCAAACGGTGATTGATAATTTTGTGATTCGCAATAGAGAATTTGAACGTGTAATAAACGACCTAAAAGTAACCGGGAAGGAAGATTCTTTCAAACATTTTGTATTTGTGGGCCGAAGGGGTAGCGGGAAATCTACCTTACTCAGAAGAATACAGGCCGAAGTTGTGTGCAATGCTGATTTGAACCAATCCTACGTAGCTGTAAATCTAAGTGAAGAGCAATCGGGTATTTATAAACTTTTTGATCTTTGGGATTATGTAATACGCGACTTGAATACCCAGAAATTTGGTATAGAGGAAGTGAATTTTAGAGCCTATAAAAGCGATTTGCTAGCCTACAACCGTTTGCTACACAGTCAAATTATAGAAGCATTAAGAAAAGCCAATAAGAGGTTGGTACTATTGGTGGATAATTTTGACCGTGTTTTGAAAAATGCCGATGAAGACACAGATTTTCTCAGAGAAGTGCTGATGAATTATAAAGAGATACGGATTATTGGAGGCAGTACGGTTATGTCTGAGCATTTCTGGAAATATGATAAGCCTTTTTATCAATTTTTCACCATCAAACGCTTAGAGGCCTTATCGCTGAAAGATATAGAGGCCTTACTAATGCATTGGGCTAAAATTTCGGGGGTTGGTGAAGTTCGAAATATCATTAACAGGTATCCTGGCAAAATACAGAGTATCAGAATGCTTACCGATGGCTCGCCACGCACCATGCTGTTGTTTGTGGATATGCTACTGAAAAGAACTGAACAAAATGGTTACCATTATCTACAAAACATTGTGGATAAAGCTACGCCCATATATCAAGAACGTTTGGGTACACTTTCGCCTGCACAGGCAAAAGTCCTCACCGAGTTGGCGTTTTTCTGGGAGGCTGCCACAGTTGAGCAGTTGATACAGCCCTGTAAAATGGAAGGCAAAACCATTTCTGCTTTAATGAGTCAGTTGGTGAGTTTAAGATATGTAGAAAAAATAGACTCAGATACAAAAAACAAATTATACAGACTGGAAGAACGCTTTTTTAACCTGTGGATAAATATGACCCAAGGAGGGCAGCAGCAGCGCCATGAAGCCAAAGCCCTCGCTGCATTTTTAGAGATTTGGTACAACCAAACCGAACTACAGGGATTAGCCAAAGATTTCACAGCCTCTTTACGCACACGTAACATAAAGCCCGACTATGTTGAATCTATGTCGCATGCCCTTCTAAAAAGTAAAGTACTTGATACCAGTCTAAAGCAAGATCTGGTACTAAACTTAAGAAAGTACAATTCAAATACGGCTTCCGCAATAGTCAACGAAGCTTTTGATTATTTTGATTCGGCTGTAACAGATGCACTCGCGACCGAAAATTATGAAAAAGCCATTGGTATACTTGAAATATCAGATATAGAAGAAGGAAATCGGAGCTTTGGTTTAGGATTGGCGAACCATAATTTGGAGCATTATGACCTTGCAGAGAAACATTATTTACTTGCCATAGAAAAGGGGAGTTTGGACGCCATCAACAATTTGGCGATTTTGTATGATGGCCAACGCAAACCAGACCTTGCTGAAAGATACTATTTGGAAGCGATTCAAAAGGGGGATAGTAATGCCATCAACAATTTGGCGATTTTTTATTATGACCAAGGCAAGATAGATCTTGCCGAAAAATATTATATCGACGCCATTAAAAAGGGTTGTAGGGCGGCCATATATAACCTAATGGTATTATATTATAACATACAAGATAAAGGGAAACTTCATAAAGTTTTAAATGAGCAAGGCCATAAGGAGTGGTATAAATCGTGTTTTGAAAACTATTTAATTTTCTTGCTTTATTTGGGTCAAATGGAGGCGTTTCAAGAAAGCTATCTGCATTTTTTTGAAGATGAAAAAAACAAATTGTTATCGAATGGATTCCTGATACACCTCCTGATACACCATCAAAATCAATTGGTTTGGGAATACTTTCAGAACAATGAAACTGCCAAAGAAGCGTACAAGCCGCTTTATTATGCATTGTTGTCTCTACTTGGCCATAAAGAGTTTATAAAGATGCCTCCTGAATTGGGTGAGGTTGTGAATGATATATTGGATTCAATAGAGGCACAGCAAAAAAAATTCTATCCTCTTTTGGTACGGGAATATAAGAATTTATAGAGTAGCTTAGTGGTTTAAGGAGTTTGTATCTAATAGTCCATTCAATTTCAACAAACCAACATTGGGTACGGAAGTTGGTAACGACTAATAAGTTGTTGACTATAGCTTGATGGGTATAAGAATGTTAGCGCTGGTCTAGTATTCCGAGACCTTATTCCAGTTTGCAGCTAACCTTTAAAAACTTTTTGCTGGTGTTGATTTTCCTTTTTTTGGCCGCCACTTTCTTTCGCCAAAGTACTTTTTGAACTTAATAGCAACTTTATTAGCCGGAAATCCTCCAGAGTTGCTTTTTGATGCATTTTTTGGTATGCGCTGTGCAAGTGCCAAAAATGAGGTTTCCTCTGAAAGAGATTGCCAGAATCTAGGCTAGACGCAATCATAAAAGGTGTTTCGGCCAATTTCCCGGGTAGTCTTACAATTGACGCCGTAAAGTTGCTGACTCACGCAGTAGGCTATCGGCAGTGGCTGCTGTAAAACGAAATGTAAACGGGCTGGTGTGGCCCCTGCGAAACCTACTGCCCATGCCTAGTTCCATTTAAAACCCCGTAGAAAATCTTCAACGTCCATGCGTTTTTTTCCTTCTAATTGTAGCTCTAGAATATTAAGGTAGCCATCGGCACAGGCCAAGTGCAAAAACAGTTTGCCATCGGTGGCAAATTGGCCGGGTTCGTGCTGCAAAGGGCCAGCTAAAGGGATGGTTTTAAACAGCTTTAGCACCTTTCCTTCCAGCTGGGTGAAGGCCCCAGGAAATGGCGATAATCCCCGTACCAAATTGTGTACCTCTGCCACGGGTAGGTTGGCGTTTATGCAGCAGGTATCGGCGTAAATTTTGGGCGCATGCTTCAAAGTAGTTAGCGATGCCAGCAGGGTTTGCGGTTGTTCTGCCACGGTGCCATTTATCAATCCCGCTATGGTATTTACCAGCAGCGCCGCACCGGCGGTTTTTAGGCTATCGTGCAGTTCGCCGGCAGTTTGGTTGGGGGCAATGGTTACCGGTTGTTGTAGCAGTACATCGCCAGTATCTATGGCGTGCTGCAATTTAAACGTGGTGACGCCCGTCTCGGTTTCGCCGTTTATGATGGCCCAGTTTATGGGGGCGGCACCACGGTACTGTGGCAGAAGGCTGGCATGCACATTCAGCGTGCCCATGGGCGGCATATTCCATACCAGTTCCGGCAGCATTCTAAACGCCACCACCACTTGCAGGTCGGCATTCAGGGCTTTTAATTGAGATAAAAATTCGGGGTCTTTTAGTTTCGCAGGTTGTAGTATGGTTAGCCCGTGCTGCTCGGCAAATTGCTTTACGGCACTTTGCTGCAGCTTTAGCCCACGGCCCGCGGGCTTATCGGGCGCGGTTACCACACCCACCACGTTGTAGCCTTCGGTCAGCAGGGCGTTTAGCGATGCCACAGCAAATTCGGGTGTCCCCATAAAAACAATGTTTGGCCCCTTGGGAGCAGCAGTAGTTTGCATGGTGCAATGTGTTTCGGTTTTTTTTGTAATTCCGGAAGCCAAACTACCGTTTTGGCGGAGGCATGACCATTTGGCGTTTGAATCGTTTTTTAGTAAGCGTTAGCGCCCAATGAAATTCGCTAAAAAAGCGCCCTTTTTCAGCAAAAAAAACACACCCTTATCTGTAAGTGCATTGGGCAATATCGCTAGTCGGCGTAAAGCAGGTATTTGGCCCTAATTTTTCTAAAGGCAGCCAGCCCGGGTTCCCAGCTTTTTCTAATTTCGGTTTCGGTATAGCCATTCATAATTTGCCACATCAGTTTGTCGTTTCCCGCTAATTTATTAAAAAAATAGTCGCTGCTTTTAGGGTTTGTTTTAGCGGGTCGCAGAAAGAAACTGTCTTTGTTGGGAAACAGCTGGTACGCATTCAGCAAAAAGCTAAGGTTTATTTTTTGCCACGCGGGTTTTGTTACGTCAATGGGTAGTTTGCTTAGGTCGTAGCCGTAGCAGGGTTTATTTTTTAAGGGCGGGTTTTTGGCGCCGGGTGTACTTACGGGGGTAAACTGGTATAGGGTATCTGCAAAAGCAGGATGTCCGTATAATTGAAAGGGTTTATCGGTGCCGCGCCCCAGGCTAATTTCGGTACCCTCAAAATAGCAGGTGCTGCTGTATAGCCAAATGCTTTGCATATTAGGCAGGTTGGGGCTGGGTTTTTGCGGCAGCAAATAGCGGCTTTTGTTGGTGTAGTTTTCGCATTTTATTACCAATACATGAAACGGCGTATCTGCGGTCGGCTTCTGCTTTATGTTGTAGCTTACTTTGGTGTTGGCGGCTTTATTCAGCCAGCGCTCGCCTTGCAGCATCATGGCATATTCGCCAATGGTCATGCCATACACCACAGGTACTTTTTGCATGCCCACAAAGCTTTTAAATCCATCTTCCAGCACCGGTCCATCCACATAAAAACCATTGGGGTTCGGGCGGTCTAAAATTAGCAAGGGCTTGTTGTTTTCCAGCGCCACTTCCATTAGCTCTTCCAAGCTACTAATGTAGGTGTAATACCGCAGTCCCACGTCTTGCACGTCAAACACAATAATGTCCACGTCGGCTACCTCGGCGGGTGCAGGCTTGCGGTGTGTGCCGTATAGGCTCACAATGGGCAGTCCGGTTTTGGCGTCGGTTCCATTGGCCACATGCTCGCCAGCATCGGCATCGCCCCTAAAGCCGTGCTCGGGTGCAAATATCTTTTTTATGGCTACCCCGCGGGCCAGCAAGGTGTCCACCAAATGGGTATTGCCCACCATACTGGTTTGGTTGGCAAACACGGCCACCGTTTTGCCCTTCAGCAGCGGTAAGTAAGCCGTTAGGCGCTCGGCCCCGGGTTTTATGGCGGGGGGTAACTGCGCTAGGGTACTGTGCGTCAGCATTAGGCCACACGCCAAACCAATCAATAAAAATGCTTTCATGGCACAATGTTACAACGCAATAACGTCAATTTCCCAATCGGCATTGGGCAATGCCTTACTTTGCGCCCTCAAAAAAATTCAATATTATGAGTATTGTAAAGCAGGGCGATGTGGTATCCGTGCATTATACCGGCACCCTAACAACTGGCGAGGAGTTTGATAGCTCGGTGGGCCGGGCGCCTTTGGAGTTTACAGTAGGTGCCGGGCAAATGATTGCCGGCTTCGATGCAGGCGTAGTGGGCATGGCCGTGGGCGATAAAAAAGTAATTACCATGGAAGCCGCCGACGCTTACGGCGAGTGGGAAGTCGAAAACGCGTTTCCTTTTCCCAAAGCCAATATTCCTGCCGATCTAAAATTGGAGGTGGGCATGGAGCTAACCATGCGTAGCCCCGATGGCAGCCCGTTTAACGTAACAGTGGCCGAAATTCAAGACGAAAACATCATTCTCGATGCCAACCACCATTTGGCAGGCAAAGCATTGGTGTTCAATGTAGAAATGCTGTCCATCAATGGCGAAACCGGGCAGTCGCGCATCATTTTGCTCGATTAAACAAAACCGCCCGCCGGTCAACAACATGGCTACTTTTAGTTATCAGCAACTTTATAGCTTTACCCAACAGGTGTTTTTGGCCATGGGCTGCCCAGCTACCCAGGCAGAAACTGCCTCTAATGTGCTGCTTAGTGCCGATTTGCGTGGCATCGATAGCCATGGCATAGCGCGCCTAGGTGGTTATGTGCGCCTGTGGCAGGCGGGCCGCATCAATGCCAATCCAAACATGGCCGTTGTGTACGAAACGCCTTCTACGGCGGTGGTTGATGGCGATGCCGGTTTGGGGTTGGTGGTGGCGCCGTTTGCCATGCAGGTGGCCATTAATAAAGCAGCCACTTGTGGCACCGGCTGGGTAAGCGTAAAAAATAGCAACCATTTTGGCATAGCTGGCTACCATGCCATGATGGCTCTGGGGCAAGACATGATTGGCATGGCCATGACCAATGCCAGCGCCCTTGTAGCACCCACTTTTGGTAAAGAGCGCATGCTGGGTACAAACCCTATTGCCGTGGCTATACCCGCAGGCCAGCAGCCGCCCTTTGTGGCCGATTTTGCCACCACCACCGCTGCCAATGGCAAATTGGAACTGCTGCAACGCAAAGGCGCCAATACGCCCGATGGCTGGGTGCAAAACGAGCAAGGCGAACCCAGCAACAATGCCAATATTTTAAAAGAAGGAGGTGCTTTGTTGCCGCTTGGCAGCGATCGGGAACACAGCAGCCACAAAGGCTACGCCCTGGGTAGCATTGTTGATATTTTTAGTGCAGTGCTCAGCGGAGCCAGTTATGGGCCTTGGGCGCCACCATTTCCGGCCTATGTGCCCATGCCACAAAACATGCCGGGGCAGGGACTGGGGCATTTTTTTGGCGCCATGCGCATCGATGCCTTTCGGCCCGCTAACGAGTTTAAAGCCGAAATGGACCATTGGATCAACCGTTTTAGAGACACCACGCCCATCCACCCCCACCAGCCGGTACTTATACCCGGCGATCCAGAGCGCCAAACCGAAGCCCACCGCCGCACCCATGGCATAAGCTTAGAAGGTTCGGTTTTAAACGACCTTATGGCCGTTGGCGCCAGCTTTGGCGTGCCCTTGTAGCCCATATTTTGCTGCCACATGTCCTACTTCCCTGCTCGGCACAACCTTTTGTGGTCCAAAACTGTTCTATCGCCTCACCGCACCCCGCACCATGGTAAAAGCTTATAATTTCCTCGCCAGCTGGCAGTTGTTCCCCGAAAAATGCACCTTCGAATTTGGGCAAGCGCCCAAAAGCGGCATCTGCAAAATTGAAACCGACGCCGCCCAGCAGCACCTCACCATCACCACCAACTGGGTAACCCTCGAAAACAGTGCATTCTTTAGCGAGTACCGCATTGTACCCAATGGCCAGTGGCAACCCTTCGATAACCAAGATTTGGCCGACCAGGCAAAAGCCGATTTCGAAAACGCCAGTTGCCTCAGCATTCTATTTCAAAAAAACGAGATAGAAGTATTGGCCATCAAAAACGAAATTTTGCCAAATGGCTACCTTA
>RDXD01000247.1 GCA_004292575.1 Bacteroidota bacterium | reverse complement strand
GGGGTTTGCCTCGGTGGCGGGATACTGGGGTGTGCTACGGTGGCGTGATACTTGGCTGTGCTGGGGTGGTGCGCTGTGGTACTGCGCTACGGTGGCGCGCAGGAACGGTTAGCTGTTTGCCCTACGCTGAGGCAGTGCACTGGATGGCGTGGCGACTTGGCAACAAAGGGATGGCTGCCGCGGGAAACTGCGAGCGGCGGCGGGGGCCGCTGTTATAGAATTTATAAACGGGTGGTGAAGGCTGCTGATAACCATAACCCTAAGCGCTGCACGGGCCACGCCAATGCCCCAAAAACTGGTGCAGCCGGGTAAAGGCTGCGCAAGCCGGTAGGCGCACACATGATGGCCTGCGGGTAACGCCCCACGGGCCATGGCTCAATACCGAATAACTGAATGGGGAATGAGAGCAAAACCTGCTCTGCGGCAGCCGATGGGATATGCACCTCGGCCCTAGCCGACGCCGGACTGGCAGCAGTAGCTGGCCCCCCAGGGGCAATTTTGGGGGGCCACTACTGCAAAAGGCCGGGACTGAGGCTTAGCATTGTACTTTGGCCGATGGCGCCAAAATTTAACTTGGTTACCTGGCGCAGGGCGCTACTTGCCAAGCATACCAGCGGCCGTGATGCCTAATATGGGCGCTAAAATGAGCCCAATAACGATGGTGAGTGCAAAATAAACCACGATGAGTACCAAGATGCTGACTACCAGGTAGGGTATGCGCTGTTCATCGGGGGTTTTTTTGAGTATGGGTAAGCCTAAATACAGCAAATACAGGCCGTAAAGGCCCAGCAGACTGCCCAAGATGGCTATGGCTGGTAATATGCTGAACATGCCGCCCACGTATGATGCGGTGCTGGCGTACGCTACGAGTTGGGCCGATTTGCCCAGGTCTTTTTCGGACTTGAAGCTGGGTGCCAGCGCATCGACTACATAAGTAGTGATGAAAAAGCTAACTAAGGACGTTACGAGTACCATAACGGCCTGATTGATGCCATGGTTGATGGTGCCTCCAACTTTGATGCCAAAGGTAGTGGTGCCGATAAGCCCCATGCCAATGAAGGCTGCCGCGGCGCTAAGGCCTGCTAACGGCAGCACATAACCGGTGGCCAATTGGCCGGGTGTGGCGGTTTCGCTGCTAATTTCGAGCCACTCTTGCTTTGGTTTGAGCAAAATGTTTTTTACCCTTTCAATAAGATTCATAATTGAGGTGTTTTATTTGTGCGGGTAATATACATGAAGCGTTTTGACTGTGCAAGCAGGGGGGCATTTTTTTTTGACAGGGTCTGGTGCGAAAGACGACAACGGCTTAACTGACAAGGGTGCCGATGCCGATGCCACTTACCACATTGAGCAAATTACCGGGCTGATTCATGTTGAAAACCATGATGGGTAGGTTGTTTTCCATGCAAAGGGTAAAGGCGGTCATGTCCATAACCCGCAGGTTTTTGCTGATGCACTCCTGAAAGCTGATGGTGTTGTAACGGGTGGCGGTGGGGTCTTTTTCGGGGTCGGCGGTGTAAATGCCATCTACGCGGGTGCCTTTTAAGATGATTTCGGCCTTTATTTCGATGGCGCGGAGGCTGCCGGCGGTATCGGTGGTGAAATAGGGGTTGCCGGTGCCGGCGCCAAAAATAACGACGCGGCCTTTTTCGAGGTGGCGCATGGCCTTGCGCCGAATGTAAGGCTCGGCTACGGATTCCATTTTGATGGCGCTTTGCAAACGGGTGTAAACGCCGGCTTTTTCGAGGGCGCTTTGCACAGCCATACCATTGATGACGGTGGCTAACATGCCCATGTAATCGCCCTGGGCACGCTCGATGCCGGTTTCGGCCTCGCTCATGCCCCGGTAAATGTTGCCACCACCAATTACGATGGCTACCTGCACGCCGAGGTCAACAATCTGTTTCACATCGGCAGCATACTGCGCCAGCACATCGCTGTCTAAACCGAAATTTTTGTTGCCCATAAGGCTTTCGCCGCTGAGTTTGAGCAAGATGCGTTTGTACTTGGGGAACATGGTTACTGGGTATTGAATGGTGAAGACGGTGTAAAAGATGCTGCGGTGCCTAGGCCAGCGGCACGGGCCACCACAACCGGGTGCAAATAAGCGTAAAATTTGGGGCTTTGCAAAACGGGTTTGGCCTGGGAGGGGAAAATGGATGTGAGGATGTGAAGATTTGAGGATGTGAGGATGTGATGATTTGATGATTTGAGGAAGTTCGATGTGAGATGTACGATGTGACAAATCAGATATTAAACATCAGACATCAGACATCAGACATCAGACATTTTCCTATATGGCCCACAGCGCGGAGTTGGGCAGCCTGATTGACCAGTTTTTTGCTTTGTTTGT
>RDXD01000467.1 GCA_004292575.1 Bacteroidota bacterium | reverse complement strand
GATGCCTTGCAAGAACCGCTAACGGCCACCCGGGGAACCATTCCACGCATGGCACCACACCTGAGTTTACAGCTCAAAAAAATGGGACAGGCCAAGGTGCAAAGCCATATTGATTTTAACACCCAACTAAAAATTGAAAAAATTACTGCCGATTACACCCATGGTTTAAAGCTGCTTAATATTAACAACGCGGCCGTGGTGGTTATAGACAATACCACGCACCAAGTGATTAGCTACGTGGGATCGGCCAACTTTTTTGATACCACCGATGCCGGGCAGGTAAATGGGGCAACCGCCATACGCCAACCCGGTAGCACACTAAAACCACTGCTGTATGGGCTTTGTATTGATGCGGGCTTAATTACACCCAAAATGACCATTGGCGATGTGGCCGTAAACTATCAGGGTTATGTACCCGAAAACTACGACCAGCGTTTTAATGGCTTTGTGAGCATGGAATATGCGCTGATGCACAGCCTAAACATACCCGCTGTAAAAATGATGAACCAGTTGGGAAAAGAAAGGATGATAAATGCCTTATCGGCCGCGGGCTGCAAACAAATTGAAAAAGATCGGCAAAAGCTGGGGTTAAGCCTCATACTGGGGGGCTGCGGCGCATCGCTGCTTGAACTTACGGGTATGTTTAGCGCCTTGGCCTGCAATGGACAATTTACCGCGCCCATATTTTGCCAAAATGAAGCAGCCAAAGCCCCCGTGCAAATTTTAAGCCCGCCTGCGGCATTTATGATTAGCGATGTATTGAGCCAAATAAACCGCCCCGATTTCCCCATTAATTGGCAGGCCACAGAGCATTTGCCCAAAATAGCCTGGAAAACCGGCACCAGCTATGGCCGAAGAGATGCCTGGAGCATTGGCTACAACAAGCACTTTACGGTGGGCGTATGGGTGGGCAACTTTAGCGGCCAGGGCATACCCGAGCTAAGCGGTGCACAAACCGCCACGCCCTTGCTGTTTAAGGTTTTTAACACCATTGACTATAACAGCAATTACGACTGGTTTACACCGCCACCCGGCTGCGATTTGCGTACGGTTTGTGCCGAAACCGGCATGCCGCCAGCCGAATTTTGCACCAATTTTGTAAGCGATTATTTTATGCCCCTTACTAGCCCCAACCTGGCCTGCAACAACCGCCAGCAAATGCTGGTTTCCGCCGACGAAAAAATAAGCTATTGCGTGGAATGCGCCCCTGCCACAGGACTAAAGAAAAAATGGTTTGGGATGCTGGCACCCGAAATGCAAGCCTATTTTGAACAGCACCATTTAATTTACGACAAAATACCGGCCCACAACACCGCCTGTAAAAAGCTTTTTTACGAAAATGGACCCATCATTAAATCGCCGGATGCAGGTGGCCAATACTACATTAGCAAAACAGCACCCGAGCCAATTTTGCTGCAATGCCAAACACCCGCCGATGTAAGCAAGGTGTTTTGGTACGTAAACAACCAGTATTACAAAGCAGCATTGCCTACCGAAAAGGTATTTTTTATGCCCACAGAGGGGCCCCAAAAAATTAGTTGTACCGACGATAAAGGCCGCAACCGAGACGTGAAGTGCATGGTAAAATTTATTGACTTTTGAAAGCACGGGCAATCCAAACCCGCCGGCAGAAAATCTGCAATTTTATTAACCTGATGCGCTGCAAGCATGTTTTTTTAGTGATGAAAACCATTTTTACACCCCCTGCAAACGCTCTATTTTGAAACGGTAACGCATGAGTTTTTCCGCAGCTTCGGCCTGCTAAATGGCCAATAATACAGGCGCCATTTGGCAGTGCTACATAGCATAGTTGCCCACTAGCCACCCTAAAGCCACCCCGGGGCCAATAACGCCGAAAGGAATTTCTGCCCGGCCATAAGCGCTTGCCCAGCAGGCCTTAAACCACCACTGCACGATTAGCATGAAAAAATGCGGGCCGCACACTTACTTTTGCACCCCAAGTAAAAACACCCTTGCGGCTGGCTAACTAGGAATTACTACCCCTGCCAACGTAAACTTAACCTTAAAAGACACCCATGTACCGTACACATACCTGTGGCGAGCTTCGCCCAAACAGCATTAACAACACAGTTACCCTAGCCGGCTGGGTGCAAACGGTGCGCAAGTTTGGCGCCATTACGTTTGTTGACCTGCGCGACCGCTACGGCATAACCCAACTGGTGCTGGCTGAAAGCCTAAACGAGCAGCTGGATAAAACCCCACTGGGCCGGGAGTATGTGCTACAGGCCACCGGCACCGTACGCGAACGCACCAATAAAAATGCCAATTTGCCCACTGGCGAGGTAGAAATAGCGGTTTCGGACTTTAAAATACTAAACAAAAGCGCCACCCCTCCCTTTACCATACAAGACGACACCGACGGTGGCGACGACCTGCGCATGAAGTACCGCTACTTAGACCTGCGTAGAAATGCCGTAAAAAAGAACATAGAACTGCGCTATGCCGTAAACCGTGCCACCCGCGAATACCTGCACCAAAACGGTTTTATGGACATTGAAACGCCATTTTTGATAAAAAGCACCCCCGAAGGCGCAAGAGACTTTGTGGTGCCTAGCCGCATGAATGCCGGCCAGTTTTACGCCCTACCCCAAAGCCCCCAAACCTTTAAGCAATTGCTGATGGTAAGCGGTTACGACCGTTATTTTCAAATAACCAAGTGCTTTAGAGACGAAGACCTGCGGGCCGACCGCCAGCCAGAATTTACGCAGATAGACTGCGAAATGAGCTTTGTGGAGCAAGACGACATTTTAAACATGTTTGAAGGACTGGTAAAGTACATTTTTAAACACGTTAAAAATATTGACTACAACCAAGCCGTGGAACGCATGACTTACGACGATGCGCTTTGGAACTATGGCAACGATAAGCCCGACATTAGGTTTGATATGAAAATATTGAACCTTAAAAAGCCGCACCATGTGCTTTCGCAAAAACAAGACAGCCGCCAGTTAATTGAAGATGCGGGTTTTGGTGTGTTTGACAATGCCGAAACCGTGCTGGCCATTGCCATACCGGCTGCAGCAGACTATACCCGCAAGCAAATGGACGAGCTAACCGATTGGGTAAAGCGCCCGCAGATAGGCATGCAAGGCATGGTAAACATTAAGTGCAATGCCGATGGTAGCGTAAAAAGTAGTGTAGATAAATTTTATAGCGAAGAAAAACTAAAGGCCATTGTAGCGGCAGCCGACGCCAAACCCGGCGATTTAATTTTGGTGCTGGCCGGTAAAGAAGAATTGACGCGTAAAGCCACCAGTACTTTGCGCTTAGAAATGGCCGAGCGCATGGGCCTGCGCAAGCCCGACGTGTTTAAAATGCTTTGGGTGGTTGATTTTCCGCTGTTTGAATTTGCACTGGAAGACCAAGACGGCGGCGGTGCAGGCCGGTGGGTAGCCCGGCACCACCCGTTTACCAGCCCCAAACCCGAGGAAATTGATACCATGATTAACCACGGACCCAAAGTGGACGATCTGGAAAAATACCTCGAACATCCTTATGCCCGCATAAAAGCCAACGCCTACGATTTGGTGCTAAATGGCAACGAAATTGGCGGTGGCAGCATCCGTATTTTTCAGCGCGAACTACAAGAAAAAATGTTTGCCGCATTGGGCCTTGACCAGCATGAGCAAAAGGAAAAGTTTGGCTTTTTGTTGGGTGCTTTTGAGTATGGCGCGCCACCCCACGGCGGCTTGGCCTTTGGCTTCGATAGGCTGTGTGCCATACTGGGCGGCAGCGAAAGCATACGCGATTTTATAGCCTTCCCCAAAAACAATGCCGGCAGAGATGTGATGCTGGATGCCCCCGGCGAAATAGCCGACAAGCAATATAAAGAGCTTCACATAAAACCAGCCCAGGCATAGTAATCGCCAGTTTCAGTGCCGCTGTATTAAAAAAACCCAACGTGTTGCGTTGGGTTTTTTGTGCGTGTGTTCTTGAATATTAAGGCAGTTACGCAAGCGTAGCCCGCCCATGTTTGCGGCAACTGTGCAGCCCCAACACCGTAGCGCTGCTTCTAAAACTGCTTGGTACCATTGGGCTGCACCACAAACCTAAAATGGTAAAAAAACTGCAACCTTGCCTTTTCTACCGGCGAGGCTGAGGCTGCTGGCAAAACCGCATTTTTATACAAACTGGTAATCTCCAGCTTTGCATATTTGTTATCGGCGGTGCGCACCACAATAATTTTACCGGGTATGGGCAGTGCCAAAAAGGTAGAACTGTTGTAGCTATACCAACCGCCGGGGGCAGGGTTTATGGCAAAACTGGCTCCATTGTCTTGCTTAAATGTGGTATCGGCTTCCGCCACCACCGTGTAGCCTTCCAAGGTATTGTTGGCCAAAAAAGCTGCTGCATTGCCGCCGCCTGTAGCATTGGTTCCGCCATTTACCTTTATGTAAAACTGCTGAAAAGCAATATCCCATTTGTTGGTTAGTGTGTCGGCACCGGTAATAATCTTGTTTTCGCGCAGGCTAAAATAGGTGTACCTGTTAGCCCCCAACGGACGCCCGGTTGGGGAGAAACTCACCGTAGTATCTCCTGGCAAATTAGCAAAGGTTTTTACTTCTAGTGGTGCCTGCACCGCGGGATCATCTTTATCGCAGGCCACCATTCCAACTGTAACCAGAGCCAATAAACCCATTACTCCTTTTTTCATATCTGTTTGTTTTTGTTTTTTTTAAGTAAAATTTGTTTCGGATGCCATAATACCCCGAAACCACGCTATGGTTTTTTGTTTTTTACAAGTTGAAACTGGCAGCCTACAAAAGCATTGAAGCCCATATTGCCCGGTAGGTTAACCGCATCGGTATAGTTCAGCAGGTTTTCGAGCCCTGCGGAAAACTGCCAGCGGGCATTTACTTGCTTGCTGGCGGCCAAATTAATGGTGGTGTAGCCGCTGGCCATTTCATCGGGGCGGTTAATAATGGCATTGCCATCCTGATCGAAGGTGCCCCAGCTGCTGCGGTAAATGGCACGCAGGCTGGCCACCCAACCCTGCTTTTGAAAAGCCACTTTGGCATTGGCCATGTGCTTGCTGCGGCCGGGCAAACCTGCATAGTCGGCCCGGCTAAGTTTTACCACCTGGTTGGTACCCGGCTGGCGGCCAAACATATTGCCATTGCGCAACTGTTGCAGCACATCTTTATCGCCCGTTTGCAGGTATTGGTAGCCACCACTTAGGGTAAAGTATTTTCCCAATTGATACTGCACATTGCCCTCTATGCCGCGGGTAAACGAGCGGGTAACATTAAAGTAGCTAAACACCTGCGCACCGTTGGGTCTTAGGGCTATCACGTCGAAAATAATTTGGTTGTCGATGTCGTTGTTAAACAAATTAACCTCAGCCGATAGCTTGCCGCTGATTTGCCAGTGGGCACCCACATTGATGCCGCGGCTTACCTCGGGCTTTAGCAACCCCAGGCTGCTGGCCTTGGGCAAAATGGTATTTACAAAACCCTGTTGCTGAAGTGTTTGCAGCTTTGGGAGGCTTATTTCGTTGGCGCCAAACAGCGAGTAGCCACCGGCAGCGTTGTTTAAAAAGCTGAGGTACAACTGCCTATAATCGGGGGCTTTAAAACCAGCACCAAACGATGCGGTAAGTTTCAGCTTTTGCGTTGGGGAATAGCGCAGCGCCAATTTGGGACTCAACCGCGATGCATATTGCTGGTTGGCATCGTATCGAAAGCCGGCAATAACGTTGATGTTTTGGGTTGGCCGCCACTCGTTTTGCAAAAAGGCGTATCCAATGTTATTGGTGCGTATGCCTTGGTAGCGGTTGGTATTAAGGCGTTCAAACACAAATCCACCGCCCACGCTCAGGGTATTTTTACCGGGCAACTGCACATCGGTTTGGCTCTCGGCACGGTAAAACTGTTGTTTAAAATCGTCGTAGTAATAGCTTTCGCCAGTTTTTTCTTGCCTTAGGGTTTGGTTGCTGTGGTAGCCCGTGGCATACAGCCGCAGGTGGGTTTGCCATTTGGCATTCATCCGGTACGATAGCACGCCATTAAGTGTGCCATCCTTAATGGTAGTTTTACCGCCAACGGTGGCGTTTTGGCCAGCGGTATCGGCCACCAGGTATCGGTTGTTGGAAGCCTCGCTAAAGGCGCGGCCATACAGCATCAATTTTAGTTTGGGGCTAAACTGGTGGGTCAGCTGCAACTGCGCAGTATGGCTGCCAAAGGGGTCTTGATCGTTGCCAAACACCGCTTTTTGATTATCAATGGCACCCAATTGGTAACGGTTGTAGAGCAATTGCAACTTGGTTTTAGGTGTGGCCCAGGTGCCATTTACATTGGCATCTATCAGGCCATAGCCGCCCGCCCTTACGCTGGCTTGCATCTGGTGGGTTTGCGGCACTTCGGTAATGATGTTGATAACGCCGCCCATGGCCTCGCTGCCGTAGAGGCTGCTGCTGGGGCCTTTTACAATTTCAATTTTCTTTATGCCTGCCAGCCCCAATCGGCTCAGGTTAATGTTGCCCCCTTGGCGGCCAATAATGGGCTCCCCGTTTATAAGCACCAAGGTGTAATCGGGGCTCATGCCTTGCAGCTGTGCGCCGCTGCCAAATAGCCCGCCCCCAAAACCACCTGTGCCCGATCCGTTTACAATGGCTATGCCTGTTTGCTCTTGCAGCAGCTCGCCCAATCGGCGCAACTGGCTGGCTTCTATCTGTGGCTGCTTTATAATGAGTGTGGGCACTGCCACATTGCTCAACTTGCGCTGGGTGCGGGTGGCCGTTACCACCACATCGTCGCTGGCACCAGCAAGCGTGTCGGTAAGGCCCTGTGCATCGGCACCAACCACCAACCATAGGCCCACCAATCCACAAAACCACGCTCGCTTTCTCATTTCGAATGCAAAAGTGCCTTATCGCAACTGGCCAATTATCATACAATTGTCATATTCTCAACAAGTTGTAATATTTTTTCAGTCTTGGCTTCTTTCAGCCACTCTTGTAAAAAATTTTACTCTCCTTTTGTGTAAAACGGTTACACAAAAAAATTCAGGCCAAGCAAACGACCAGTTGGTGAAAACGCTATTTGATAAAAAAAACCTTTTTTTCAATTACAAAGATGATTAGCCCGCTACCTTTCGTTTTTGCAGCATACACCCCTTTTTTTAAAGCCACCGTCAAAATTTATGCGCCCACTGCCGTCTCGCAAGTCTGTTATAACCATGGTATTGTTGGCTGTGGTACCTTTTTTGGTGCTTGCACAAGGCCGCAGAAAAAGCCGAACAAGGCCCGTTCAACCCCCACCAGCGGCCACTACCATACCCGCCACCTATGGCCTCACTGCCTCGCCCACGCACTTTTCCATCTATTTTAAGTGGAATGCCGTGCCGGGCGCCATGTTCTACCGCATCAGCAATGCAGCGGGTAAGGAAATTTTTGATGGCGGCGGGCTCGATGCCTTCGATGCCATTTTAGCACCAAACCAATCATTTAGCTACACGTTTTTACCTTACAATCCCGAAACCAAACAGCAGTTTAGGCCCACCACCATTGCCGTGCGTACGGCCAGTGCAAGCGTCACAAAAACCAGCATGGTAGCCGACTACACCGAGTTGCAAAACCTTAAAATAAACCAATCTACCATATCAGGGTATCCATTTAAACCCGCCGATGTGGGCAAGTGCATCAGCATAAAAGGCGCCAGAACTGCCCCTTGGTATAGGCAGGCACCACTTTGGTGGCACGGTACCATTACCCTGGTCGATGCCCGTGGCAATGCCACCGTTGGTTCCGAGTATGGGCAACCCCTGCAAATTTCTGGCCCTATCAGCGGCTATATGGGCACCAACAACTACGATGCCTGGCGGGCCGAATTGGGCGACTCTGCCATTGCAACGCTATCATTATCAGGCACTTACCTTATTGACCCCTACCGCAGCCCCTGGTGGCAGCAAAACATAAAAAACCTGGAGGGCAATACCAACCAAGGCCCCTATCTCGACCGCAAAGCCCTGCTAATTTCCGGTGGCACACTGGTTTTTGGCCAGGAAGACGCCATTGGACAACGCCTGTTTGGACCACCACCACCGCACTATTGGCAGCCCATGCCCCTTGTTGCCCTTGTACATGCCGGTGGTACCCTTGGGCTGGCCTGCAACATACGTGGGCCAAAAACCGTAGCCCTCCAAAACCGAAACAACTACCCCATCAGTAAGTTTTACACTAGCGTAGCCAATGAAAAGCCCAAACAGATATTTTTTTCGGGTGTTTTTGGCGATACCACCGACTATACCACCGGTTTTTTAAACGCATTTGAACTGCGCGGCCCCAAACCCAGCGGCGGCAAAAGCGTGCTTGCCCTGGTAAATGCCACCATAGCCTGCGCCGGCCCGTTTGGCATGGGCCTGGCCAACAGTGCCGATGGCGTACCCCGGCTAAACGCCTACGAAGGCTTCCGCTTTTTGCTACGCGATACCCGCGTGGTGGGCAGCGGCTTAGGCAGGGCCACACCCACCGTACAGGCCACCCTCGAACGCACCAGCCCAACCGAAGCCACCATAAGGGTCAATAAGAATCTATTCCCCGAGTTTACCTTTATGCAATGGGGCTGGAGCGAACCGTTTAACCTGCTTATGAAACCTGTGGGCGCAAAACCGGGCGGCACGCACCAGTTTTTAAACGTGTGTTGGCGGCAGAGCTTGCGGGTGGTAGATCCCTACACCTGTGTGGTACCTTTACAAGCGGGTGCGCAAACCAACGAGCATTTGCGACAATCCACATTGCCCATGGGCCGGGTGGAGCTTACCACAGCCAGCAGTATGCAACCACAAATAGCCGTGGAAGGCCACACCATGTACTACAACGTGGCCGAATTGGAAATAAACCGGGTACACCTCAGCGGCCTCAACCTATTTTTTATACGGCAAAATGGCGCCGACAATCTGCAAGGCAGCTACAGCCAATGGAGCATCAAAAACCTAAGCTACACCCCGCCACAGGTAGCAAAACTGCAATGGATGAAAACCGATTGGAGCTACTACCTACAAATGGCCAGCGAGCAAGCCGAACCCTTTATACAGCACCAAGGCATGGGTTTTGTGGGCAAGGCACTCATTAGCAATGTAAGCAAACTAATGCTACACACCCACATTGGCCGCCAGCAGTACCACATAGAAAACAGCAAAACCAATTTGGAACAAAAATAAAAATGGGGCTATCAGCTTAGGTGCATTACCCAGCCTCAGTTCCGGCTGTCGTCGGTACTCCTCTCCCGCTTCGCGGGCTTCGGGGTACCATCCTCCATCCGGCAGCCATTGTACAGCATCGCTCTATTGGGCTGTAACCAATACACCAGCTCCATTCTGAGCCATATTTACACCCCGCATTTAAGCGCCGGTACTCGAACCCCAAAAAAACCCGGGGGATCCCTTCATTACAATATTTCAATTTGTCGTAAAAATCTATCAATTAGTGTACGATGCTAACCATAGACCAAATAGCTCGGCTGTTTCAAAAGTCCCAATCAACCGTAAATGAGCATATTTTGAACGCTTATGAAGGACAAGTACTTGACAGTCAAAACTGTATGAGAAAAATCGGCAATTCCGATTTTTCCACAAAGCCCACCAATTCCCATAATCTTGATGTAATCCTTTTAGTTGGTTACAGGGTAAAAAGGCATCTGGCACAAAGCTTCGCCATTTTCCAAAAGGATTGTTTTGTTGGCTTCTGCCTAACACAATCTATTTGCGGCCGTAACAAAAATGAAAAGCGGTACAGTCATTTAGGGGGCTGCACGGCAACCTTTGCGCTGGCACCAAATGGATAAAAACCGGCGGGTAAACATAACAGAAACGGCCACGGACCCCGTCAACCCCACAATAGCGTATGCATTAACTCCTGCGCACCAGCTTTATGGTGGTTTGTGCGGGTATGTTATCGCCCAGTTCAAGACCATTAAGTATGGCCAACTCGCTAAAACGCTGAGCAGGCATTTTTTGGTCTTGCAACACTTGCTGCAAGGTGGCCGCTTTGGGTAGCTTGTACAGCACAATGCGCTCAGGTTTTACATTTAGCATGGCTGCATTGGTAAGGCTACGCATGCTGTTTTGCATTTGATTAAACTGAGGCAAATAGTTTTGAAACACTTGTGGTGTGCTGGCACCCACCAACTCGTACACCAAACCATTGTAGGCCACAAAGGCGGCTGTAAGCTGCACGCTACCCGCGGCCTGCCCTTGTGCGTTGGCCTGCACCTGGCTGCCCTGTACCACTAGCCCAGATAAACCATTAAAGTTGGTGTTTTGCTGGCTGGCTACCTGAATTTTATGTGTTTGTGCAAAATTAGTGGCGGCCTCTTGCGGGGTCTTGCCTTTGGCTAGGGCCAAAAAACACATGGCATCGCCGGCAGGTGCGCTAAACAGCACTTGCTGCGGCGTATTTTGGTAGCGCCAGCCCGTGGGCGTGGCAAACTGAAACTTTAAATCGGGATGGTAAAACACCCCGTTTTCAACAAAACCATGCCGGGGATTTTCGCCGTACATAATGCCCTGCACCACTTGCAAATACTCGTTTCGGCGAATGTTAAGCTTTTCCGGCACCAAACCATTGGCGGTTTGGTAGGCTGACGCCAGCTGCTGCACACGCTCAAAGCGGTTGCCGGGGTCGGGGTGGGTGCTTAAAAACTCGGGCAGTGCGGCGTGCCCGCTCGATTGCTGTTGCCGCTGTAGGGTACGAAAAAAATCGGCCATATAAGTGGCATTGTAGCCCACTTTGCTGCTGTATTCCACGCCCAGCTCATCGCTCTCGCTCTCGTGCTTGCGGCTAAAACTCAGCATCAGCAGTTGTGCACCTTGGCTAAGCTCGTTGGCAAACTGGGCCACGTTGCGGTTGGCAATTACGGCCGCCATTACGCCAAGTTGCGTCAACATACTACTGGTTTGCTGGCTTACGCTGTGGCGGGCAGTTACGTGTCCTATTTCGTGGCCCAACACACCGGCAAACTGGGCTTCGTTGTTCATGGCAGCCAAAATGCCTCTGGTAAAATACACATAGCCACCAGGTACAGCAAAAGCGTTTATCACATCGCTATCAAGCACCCTAAACGTCCATTTTAGGTTAGGCCGATGCGATATACGGGCCATTTCCATGCCTTTTTGGTTAATAAAGCGCTGTAGGTTGCTATCGGGGTAAAGCCCAAATTGTGCCACAATTTGCGGATCGCTTTCGGCTCCCATGGCTATTTCCTGCGCTTCGCTCATCAGCGCCACCTGTTTTTTGCCGGTTACGGGGTTCACAGCACAGTAGCTAAATGCCAGCACTACAAACATGATGGCCAGTAATAAGGTTCCAGTAGATGGTTTCATTTTAGGGTGGTGTTTTGCGACCTTGAGAATTAAATATCAATTGCAAATTTACAAAAATACAACCAAGCACCCCTACCTAAAGCGTAAAGTGAAGTGTAATCGTGGCCTTTGTACCAGCTTTAAAAACTATTTAGGGTGTCAACAACGCTTAATCTATTGCATTTCAGCGTGCAGAAACCCCAACCGTGCTTCCATGGCACGCGTCAACTTGGGCAAATGCTTGCGTTCTATTAAAAAACTGGTGAGCTGGGCCAATTCGGCAAATATGTAATGGCTATCGGCTGCGCCTTTAAGGTAGCTTTTGCCACTGCTGCCGCCCGTGCCCACGCGGGTGCCAATGGTGCGGTGTACCATGTTCATGTGCCTGTGGCGCCAAGTACTCATTTGCTCGTCCAGCTCAAGCAGTGCATTAAGCAGCTGGTAAGGCTGTTGTAGCATGGGGTAGCCGCGGTATAGCATAATAAATAGGGCAGCTCTTGCCGCTTGCCCACTCAGTTGTCCACTGGCGGGCTCGGCGCCTTGCATTACAGCATCAAACTGGGTAAGGGTTTGCGCCTCGTGCGTACTTAGGCTATTTTGCAGCCGCTGCCTATACACCTGCCAAAATATTGGCCAATCCATGGGCTGTAGCGCCAGTTGTTGGGCATCAAAGTTTTGCCACAACGCGTATTCTTCAA
>RDXD01000466.1 GCA_004292575.1 Bacteroidota bacterium | reverse complement strand
CCGGCCAAACATGGTAAACAAGGCCTTGCCTTTTTGCTGAAGCAACCAGCTAAGACCAAACAGCAGCGCACTGCGGGTAAGTATTCCCACCACCATCCAAATGGTGCGGGCCCTACCGCGCTTTTCCTCGGGCAGCCGGTTCAAAATAAGGCTCACAAAAATCACATTGTCAATGCCCAATACAATTTCCAGCACCACCAATATCAAAAAACTAATAATTGCTTCCGAGGTAAACAGTTGTTCCATTTGTTGTTTTTATAGAGGTGCAAAAATAAGACCTTGTGCCCAACTAGGGCAAACTGGCGATAATAATGCTTGCCAAGAACTGCTTGTCCCCCATTAGCCCCAGCCCAATATTATATGCAGAACGTTTCAAGTAGCACCCGCAATGTACCAAAATGTTGGCACAGTAAGGTATAGTCTGATACGCGACATAAATCATTTATACAATTTAAAAAAATGCAATCAGCCGCAATGGAATATAAGCCAAGTAACTTTGCCATTGTGGCCATACGCTTTCTAAGCTACCAAAGCATACCCATGGTTGTCCACCTAAGAAGAAAAATATCTCTCAAGAAACTTCAAAACATCAAAATCGAATCTACTGTCCGAAGTAATATCCAATCTCGAGAGCTGCCGCCAAGCAAGAATTGGTTGGAGTATTGTAGAAAAGGATGCAATTGTTTCTAACAAACAGAGCCATTGCTGATGAATTCCGTTTTGCAACTATCACAATAGCGGATAGAACAACTTTTTACGATACCGCGTAAACTTACAAATTCAATTCCTTTTTAATCGCAATTATTAACGCCTTGTCAAATCCCCGTAACGAAAACCTTTCTAAGTGTTTTTGTAAAGTCAATTGAATATCGTTAGAGTCAACACCCGCAATACTTATTGCCATCCGATATAAATTAACCGCCTTTTGTAATTCATCTTTAAACAAAAATGCTTGCGCCATGCTCAATTTAATATGAGGACTATTTGGAAATAAATTCGCGCCTCTTGTTAGGCATTTAATAGCATCATCAAACCTTTTTGATTCCAATAAATACATTCCATAAATGTTGAACTCCTCTTCACTTACAATCAAACTATCGATATTATCTATTCTTTCGGCTTTTGGAAGTTTCTTTCCATCCATCATTCTTTCAAATCCAACTGCATTGCCTTTAGCATCAAACACAAATTTCTTATTTGATGGGTATTCAACATTTATAAAATCTGTGATTGTGGTAAAATACATCTTAGCTTCCAAACCATCTGTGCAGTAATATAGCCCACCTTTTTTACTAGTTACTTCGGCAATTTTTCCTTCGTAAGTATATAACCCTTCATACTGTTTGGCTTTTATACCGTCTATGTCAATAGTTTTTACTATTTCGGGTTTATCGAAACCTTTCCAATTATAAACGTTTGCAACTGTATTCAGTAGTTCAAAAACTATTTCTCCTACATCAGAGTTTACAAATACAACTACACCTTTTCCACCTTCCATACTGCCAAAGTACAGTCCACGATATCCATCATTTGCTGCATCATGAAAAAAATAAGCTTCGCCATGCCGTTCTTGTTTAAAAGAACCCATCGTGACATCTTCGTTTTGTAGGAAGCGATTAGTATGCAGCAATGCAAAATCTCTATTTAATACTTTATTAGACTTACCTTTAATCGAAAGTTGAATGTCAATCATATACTTTGCTAAATCAGTGGGTGTTGTCCATAATCCAGCGGCAGCTTGTGTGGGATATACATTAAATTTTCCTTTAATTTCATGCCCATAGGAGTCATACCCCGTAGCCAGTTGCTTTAGTTTATCATTGGGTGGAGGTTGGCTAAAGAAGCTGTTGGTCATATTCAAGGGTTGCAACACATTTTCTTGCATATATTTGTGATATGGCTGTTTGGTTATATCTTGTATCATAAGTTGTGCAATCGTTGTTCCGCCGCCTGAGTATTCAAACACTTTGTTGGGTTCCATTATTGACCTAACTGCGGGGCTTTGACTAGGTGCTTTGCCATCTAGTATGTAAGTTAAAGCAGGTATTTTACTTTTTCTATTATAACCCATAAAGCCATGCACATTTAAACCCGCTGTATGGCTAAGCAAATTAGCCAGCGTAATTTCTTTTCCTTTACTAATCGTATCATAAGGAAATTTCCACGTCTTTAAATATGTATTAATATCAGCATAAAGATTAACCTTCTTATTCTGTACTAACTTTAGTGCACCTAGCGCATTTAAAGATTTACTAATTGATCCTGGTTCAAAAAGGGTAGTTACAGTCACCTTTTTTTGTGTCTGTTCATCAGCATACCCATACCCCTTTGCCCACTCTATTTTATAATCATTAACAACGGCAATGCTTAATCCTTTGATGTTTAATTTTTTCATTCTATCATTAATAGTTTGCGTTTTACCATCAATGATTATCCTAGTAAATAGGCCGTTCTCTACCTGGGCTATTTTATTTAACACCTCTTGGCTATATTTTTGCTGTGCAAATAGTTGTTTTGCAACGCTCAGTATAGCAATGATGATAACGATTCTTTTCATTTTCTTTTGTCGTTTTTGTTTTTATCTACTTCTGAGAAAAGTTTACTTTTATTTTGCCAATATTCATTCTGAAAAAAGCGTAAATTCTTTCCCATCAAAGCGATACAAATCACAACCCCTCACCCCTAGCCAAAGATTGCCTTCATTATCCTCTATCACAATCGTTACAAATTTTTCTGTTTTACCAACTGAAATGGGAAAGTTCTGAAATGATTTGCCATTGTATTTACAAATACCTACCCCCTGTTTTCTATTGTCCCCAGTAAACCAAAGGTTGCCTGCTTTGTCTTCAAAAGCTGTGCGTAAGTTTTCAAAACACAGTCCTTGCTTTTCTAACAACTGCCCGAAAGACTTGCCATCATAACGGTAAACGCCTTTGAAATTACCAAACCACATATTGCCTTCCTTGTCTTTTAAAAATGGTTGAAGCCAATCTTCACCATTAGGTTTTAGGTTCGTTAAAGTATTGCCATCAAAGCAAAACAATCCTTGATTCGACCTGCCACCAAACCAGATTTTACCCTCTTTGTCTTCCATAATGCTCTCTATCCAGCCAAAATTTACGCCTGTGTTATTTTTAACTCCATCATTTACAGTAAAATTTGTATAGGTTTTTCCGTCATACCTGTAAACAGCACCAGTTGCGGCAAACCAAAAATGCCCTTTGCTGTCCTGCATAATATCATTAATTTCGTTCTCTTGGCTTACTACTCCATACATGGGGTCTGTTGAAGTCGGCAAATAACGCTTTGCAAAAAAGCCTCTAAGTGTGGTTATAGAAATTTTGGTAAAAGCATTCCCGTCCCAAGTTGTAATACCATCCGAAGTGCCAATCCAGATAATGCCTTTTGTATCTTCATAAATAGTACCAACAGAACTGTGGCTTAATCCATCGGTTGTGGAATATTGTCTAAATAATTTGCCATTGTAGCAATAAACACCACCACCTGATGTGCCAAACCACAAATTGCCCTTGCTGTCTTTAAGGCAGGCGTTTATATTATCGTGATCTTTTGCCCAATTCGATTTTTTTAATTTTGGGTAACCAATTTTTTCGGTTTTAATATTCTTCTTTTGTTCGCCTAGTTTTTTGTAGTTTACCTGTCCAGTGCAAGAAGTTAAAACCATCGTCACCAAAAGCGTGAAGCAGAAATATATTGTGTTTTGTTTTTTCATATATGGCAAATCAGAATTTTATTGGCACCCATACGTGTCTCGAGTGTTCTTGCAACACTTAGACAAATTCAAAATATAAACATAGAAATTAACCAATAACGACGTTTAAAGTCCGTATTCTAGGCCGGTTTAAGCCCCAACAGCAGGCAGATTGTTTACAAGACGGCATAAAGAAGGCTGCAGCTTTGCCATTTACCTGCCTAGCTTTTCTTAACTCAACATCCTGCATTACGAGGTATTGCGTATAATACATTGCCCGACACAGCCAATTGAAAAATCTTTCCTTCAACCGATGGAAGTACTAATTCCCAGGAAACCCCCTCATCAGCCGATTTAAAAATACCTTTGGGGTGTGTACAATAGTAATGCGTTCCTAACTTTATTACTGAATTAACGGAAGCTTGTGCAAGGAGGTTATTGGTAGCTGGACGCCATGTAGAGTCAATAAAAGTACGGTCATTAAGCGCGGCGTCAATAGGCTGCCAGCTTAAACCGTTGTCGTAAGATAGCTTAACCCGCCTCGCATCGGGTGCTGCTGCCTTGGTAATGGCCGCAAATCCGGCGTTTATCGGTTTTAAATCTAATGCCTCACAACCACTAAGGCTAATTGTTGTCCATGTATTGCCATTATCGGCCGACCGTATTATTTTTCCGTTGCTTGTGGCTACCAGTATGCCATTCCGCTCGGCCAGGTTTCCTACCAACTCACCGGCAAATACCTGCTTCCAGGTTTTTCCCTTATCGGTGGTTTTAAAAAGCCCTTTATCTGTACCTAAAAATAGGGTACCGGCTACAGTTTCAAAAATGCTGCGAATTCTCGGCTCAGAAAAATGGTGAAAAACGGGCGACCATACAATGGTGCCGTCGGCCTGCTTTAAAGCCACGCCCCAGTATTTGTAAGCAAACAACCGGGCTTTAATACTCGCCACGCTACTATACTCATTGGGTAAATAACCCTTTATCCAATAAGGTGCCGTGCTAAAGGGTTTACTTTGATAGGCTTCTTTTCCTCTGGTTAGCCAAAGCCCGATTTCATCTGCAAAAAACTCAAAGTTACCCTCGCCTATACCCGGCAGCACAGCTTCGGGTAGTCCGGCGCTGATGTCTTGCCACGAATTGCCGTTGTCGGCTGACCTGAAAACAATACTTGAGCTTCCCGAACGCTCATTTTTTTGAATTTGCACACTATCCGCCACCAAGGACCCCTTCAAAAAAGCTGAGGCCTGCTGACACGAAATAAAAGGTAAAATTAGCAAACCTAAACGGCAGTACATGAATTGCATAACTGGAATTGATTAGATTAAAATGATTAAGCAAAGGTATCCGACACCACTTTCCAACAGGTCCGTTTGTAGTAAAGCGTTGTAAAACCTGCGTAAAAGGTTGTAAAAGACCATAAAAACAGGAGTAAAAGGATACTTTTGCCAGTATGAGAGCCTACTTATTGTTGTTATTGCTGTTTATGGCAATAATTTTTATTGCTAGTGGTCGATTTTTAACTAAAAATGATACTTATGAGATAAGTCATAAAGAGGTTGTGTTGCGACACATTGGTCACCAAGTGTTGCTTTCCGCTGGTGATGCATCGTCGAGGGTGCTACCAGTACGGAAGGTTGATGAGGATACTTACCAACTGGCATTTCAAAGTAAGGTTAGCTTTATATCCGATTCGCTCATAAACATAGTTCAACGAACGCTACAAAACAAAACTTCTGATGTGGCATTTATGGTGCGGGTAAAAGAATGTGCCCAAAAAGCCACAGTATTTGCCTTCGAGCTAAATAGTACTGGCAGCAACTTAACCCCATGCCTTGGAAGACAACTCGATTATGGCTGTTATCTTATTGAAATTCAATTTTTACAGGCTGAAAAATTTAATTGGGCCTGGCTGCTACTAATGCTGCCTGTAGTAATAGGTAGTAGCTACTTTATAGCAAGCCGACAAAGTAAAAAAGACCCAGCAAAAGCCCCTTCTGCGCCTTCCGACTCCTTACTGGCCGGTAAATTTTCCTTATACCCCAGCAACAACTTGTTAAAAATAGCCAATGAAGCCATTTCGCTTACAGAAAAAGAAACCAAAGCTCTGGAAATTTTCTTCACGCATATTAATGAGGTGATAGAAAGGGAAAGGCTGATGAAGGAGCTTTGGGAAAATGAGGGTACAGTTGTTATTAGTAGAAATGTGGATGTAATGGTTTCGAAACTGCGCAGAAAGCTTCTGGCCGACGAAACCCTCAAAATAATTACTATTGCAGGCAGGGGGTATAAACTTGTAATAGATTAGCCCCTAAGTTTTAACCCAAATTGCGGGTAGCTACTTGGAAAAGTTCTCCATATTGCACTTATCACTTGAACTTACATAACCGTTTACCGAGTAATATTCATACTTGGGCTTAGTGCCCTTGTCGCGCTTTCCATCATTGTAAATGGTTACTTCATCAATGGTTTCATAGTTATTGTAAGTTTCCGAAAATAGAATTGTAGTTCGCAGCTCATTGCATCTATACTTCACACTAAAATCCTCGCTAATTAGTACGGGGTTTTCGCCCTTTGCCTTCAAAAACTTAAACACTTGGCTTTTGCTTTCAATGGTTACGTTTTTATCATCTTCGGTGGCTTGGGCAAACAGGTTGCTAACCACCAGCAGCAATAGGGCAATTCTTGCAAAATGAGCTTTCATATCGTAGAGATAAGCGGTTCATATAATTTGGAAACAGTACAAAATTATGGAATTCTAAGGCACGCGCTTGGCGGCATTAAAAAAAAGTTGCAGCCCAAAACCAAAGTACAGCCGCTTTTATGGGCAAGCTTGCACCAGTTTAAAGCAGGCCGCAAAAGCTGGTTTTACACAGTTATGGAGTTTGCGCTTGCCCGCATTTTTGGCCGCGTAGCGCTGAGGCCAGTGGGTGGCGGTGCTGCAAGCAAATGCCCCGTGCACCGCTGGCGGTATGCGCTTGGTTGTAGCCACTGCCAGTAGCCAATACCCGGCAAATGTGCGGTTGCTGCACCAGATGCCGTCCCCAATGTCTGGCTGGGCCGTGGCATATTGGTTATGGTGTGGCGCAGGCTTCATGCCAAGGTATTTAAAACCCTACGCACTTCATTTTGTAGCTGCTAATAATTCGGCTGTTTATAAAGTTTCTAAACCCAATGGTAAACTCAAACCCACCCCTTGCAGCCGAAGCGGTGGTTAGCTTGCTCACATTAATGTCGTAGCTTAATCCGGCGGTCCACTTTTTATAGTTCAGTTGCACTATGGGGGCTAGCGCATCGTTCCAGCGGTAAATGCCGCCAAGGGTCAGCGCCACCGTTTCATCTTCGTCGTACTGTATCAAATCGTGGGTATAAAACGTGCCTATCATCAGCTGCTCGGCACCACCCTGCCTAAAGTAGTCGGCATACATGGTCAGCTTGTCGTAGTCGTTAAGCGGAAAGTTAACCCCTGCATTTACAATGTATTTGGGAGCCAGCTTGGTATTGGCCGTGGCATCAAATGCCACCGCCGGGCGGTTAAGATGGTACATGGCTGCACCCACAAAATACTTGCCGCCATAGCCCACCGGTGCTGTAAAGCTCAGGCCCACGTTCATGTCGAAATAGTTTTGGCCCGTATTGCGCAGCACCTGGCTGGTGGGGTTGGTGGGGCTGTACTGCCCGCCCACAAATTGGTCGTCCCATTTTAGGCCCCTGGGGTCAAACTGGCTGCTTACCAGTCCACCCATAAAGGCACCGCTCAGGTACATGTCTTCATTGTCGTTCAGGCTCTTGTGAAAGTTTACCACCGGCAACAGTTGCGTGCGGCGCAGCTTGCTATCGCCGGCCACATCGTGGGTTATTTGTGCGCCAATGGTTAAAAAGTCGTAGTAGTTGCCAATGGGAAATTTTACCTCCACGCTACCGCCGGTGGTTTTAAATGGCACCGTTACGCTTTGCCACTGGCTGCGGTGCACCGATTGGGCCCGCACATCGCCTTTAAACACGCCTGCCAACGCTGGGTTTCGCAGCAGGGGCAACTCGTAAAACTGGCTAAAATTAAGGTCTTGTGCCTTGCCCATTAGCGCCACAGCACAAGCCCCAATTAATATTGCAACACGCTTTCTCATGGTTTATTTTTTAGTGCGTTTTACACGCTGTAAAGTCAATTTTTTTGCCCCATTCGCGCTTGGCAGTCCGGTTCGAAAATCTCCAAAACGGGCATCCGCGCTGGCCGCCACACCGCCTTGTGTGGAAGAGTTCATCATCCTGTTTTTTTGCGTCCCCATGGGTTCAAAAAACATATTTTTTTAGTCTCGTCACATCCGCTCGTCATCAGGCTTATGGGCCAGCGGCTCTGCCAAAGCGCATCTAAATCCGCCCTCATTTTCAAGCCCATGTTAGCCTTTGTTATTTCACCAGCGTTACATTGCCTTTGTACACAAACACACCACCGGCTGTGCACAGCACATCGGCGGTGTACACGTACACATCGGGGTTGGCCGGCACGCCCCTTATGTTGCCATCCCAGCCATAGCGGGGGTCGTTGGCATCAAAGTTGCTCCGTTCAAACACCAGCTGGCCCCAGCGGTTAAACACCCTAAAGTAGCGCACCTTCGATACGCCCTTACCCCTCACCATCAGCACATCATTTACGCCATCACCATCGGGGCTAAAGGCATTGGGAATGTAAATTTGGTCTTGCTGGCACAGCACCCTGTAGCCAATGGTATCGGTGGCGGTGCAGCCGTAAGCTGTGGTTACGGTAAGGCTATAAACCGTATTGGTATTTACCGTAATGCTGGGATTGGGGCAATTAAGGCAGCTGAGGCCAGCCGTTGGCGTCCAACTGTAGTTTACAAATGGCCCATTGGTTAGCACGGGCTGCATTTGCACTACTGTACCTGCCACCAGCAGTCGGCCATTGCCCAGTTCCAAGGTAGGTATCTGCCCCACGCCCACGGTTACAAATCCGGTATCGGTAAAGCAGTTTACATTATCGAAACCCACCACCCGGTACGTGGTGCTTATGGCAGGGCTTGCCAGCGGGTTGGCAATGGTAGCACTGTTGAGGCCCGTGGCGGGACTCCAAACATACCTAGGCGCCCCATTGGCACTCAGTTGTTTGCTTTGGCCCAGGCAAATGCTATCGCTGGCGCTAAAGCTGATGTTGAAGGGCTGTACCACCTCTACCGTTATCGTATCGGTGTTGGAGCAGCCCAACGCATTGCTGCCGGTAACCACATAGGTGGTGGTGGTGGTGGGCTGGGCCGTAGGGTTGTCGCAATTGGCACAGCTTAGGCCTTGGGTGGGGCTCCACTGATAGCTGTTGGCACCCCGCGCCTGCAACAGGGTGCTTTGGCCGCGGCAAATGCGCACATCGGGTCCGGCGTTTACCAATGGTGCCACGCTTACCCTAATGGTGCGGCGCACCGTATCGGCACAGCCAAATGGGGTGCGACTTATAAGGCGCACGGTGTAAAGCCCGCCCTGTGTGTAAGTGGTGCTGGCGTTGTTGCCCGTAGCAGTGGTGTTGTTACCAAAGTTCCAAGCGTAGGCAGCAATGGTATCGGCATTTTGCACCACGGCGCTAAAGCGGGCCACCTGCCCAATGCATGCCAGACTATCGCCGGCAATGGTGCTGGCAGGCACGGGTTGCACATCTACGCGTATGGGCACCGTTACGCTATCTACGCAACCGCTAAGCCCGGTTAGCCGCAGCCTAATGTTGTACACGCCGGGTGTGGTGTAAACCTTTGTGGGGTTCTGCAAATTGCTGGTGGTGCCATCGCCAAAGTTCCACAGCCAGCCGCCTTTGCCAAAAAACGCTGTGCCATTATCGGAAAACTGAATGGCCGTGTTTCCACAATTGTTGGTAACACGCTGCTGCAAGCCAGCCAGCACACGGTCAACACTAATGCTATCTCGGCCCACCAGCAAACGGGTACAATTGCCACTTTGCAGCAATACCCTGGGCAAAAAGCGGCCCGGTGTAGTATATTGGTAGCTTACCGAAGCGTTGGTGGTTACCAGCGAATCGCCGTTGCCAAAATAATATGTGTACCGCTGCGTGTTATTGGACAGCACCTGAAAAGGCACCGCCTGCCCAAGGCAAGCAAAGGGCGCCGTATAGCTCAACTGACCCGAAGGACCCGATACCACAATGGTTTTACTGGCCGTGTAGTGGCAGCCCCCGGCCACCCGGCTAATCATGTTTACCACATAGTTGCCAGCCAGTTGATAGGCGTGTACCACACTATCGCCGGTGCCGGTGTTGCCATCGCCAAAGTTCCACACCGTTTGCACGGTAGGCCGCAAGCTGGCTTTTAGGGTTACCACAAATGGGGCACAACTGCCCAAGCTATCCACCGTAAAATTGCCAACAATGGTATCGCGAACAATAACGGTGGCAAAAGCACTATCGGTGCAGGTGAAGCCCTGCCCAAAACTGTTGGTGGCGTAAAGTGCCACGCGGTAGGTGCCCCGGGCGGCGTAGGCTTTAGTGGGGTTGGTAAGGCTGCTGTTATTGCCATCGCCAAAGCGCCACAGCAGCGATGCGCCGGTGGTGCTTTGGTTGGTAAATGCTATGGATTGACCCACACACACCACCGTGGGGTTTAGGGTAAAGGCCGCCCTTGGATTGGTGCGCACTTCTATGGTGCGGGTGGTGCTGGTATCGGTGCAGCCATTGCCCGCGGTTATGCGCATGGTGTAGGTGCCGGCTTGCTGGTAGGTGTGGGCAATGGTGTCTAAGCTCCTGCTGGTGTTTAGCACCGGGCTACCATCGCCAAAGTTGTAAGCAAAGGTGGTGGCACCGCTGGTGGTGTTTATAAACTGCACGGTGTGGGGCGCACAGCCGTTTATTTGGTTGGCATTTACCAGCACATCAAGCCTAATGGGGTTTGGCGTTACCAGCACCGTTACCCGGGCAGTATCGGTACCGCAGCTGTTGGTAGAAACCAGCAAAACGGTGTAAAACCGGCGCACCCCGGTGTTGTATTGGTGCTGCACCACCGGCTGGTTGCCGGTTACCTGCGGGCTACCATCGCCAAAATTCCAAGTGTAGCTGGCACCGCTACCGCGGCTAATGTTGGTAAAATTAAACACCGCCGGGCTGCAGCCCTGCACTTTATCGGGGCTAATAAGCGCTTTAGCCGCGGCCCTTACGCGTACTTGCTGTGTCATAAGCGTGGTATCGCAGCCGGCCGATGCCCGCAGCGTTACGGTGTACACCGTATCGCCAAAGCTGGGGTTAATGGCAAACAGTACCGGTGGTGGATCGGCCAGCGTGCTGGTTTGGCCATTGCCAAAGTTCCACGCATAGCTAAAGCGGCCTTTATTGGGTGTATTGTTGGCAATGGTTACCCTTAGCGGCCCACAACCCACCGTATCGGACAGGGTAAAGGCAGGGGCAGCCACCGGAGCGGTAAAAAATCGATGCTCGAGGGTATCGTTTCGGCAGCCAAACTGGCTTATGGCTACCAGCCTTATGGTAACGCTATCGTTAGCATTGGCCAAGGTAAAGCCGGGAAAAACGGTGCCCGATGGCAGGGCTATGCCATTGGCAAACCACAGGTATTGGCTGTTGTTGGCAGCAAAAACGGTAAGGTTTATGTTGGCGGCGGTAAGCACAAACGGCGCACAGCCTCGGGTGGTGCGGGGGGTAAACAAGGCCCGGGCATTGGGGTTAATGCGTATGGCCACCACATTGCTGCTTACGCCACCGGCACAAAGGCTGCTGCTGGCCACGCGGCGGTAAAACACAGTGCCCCCGGGGGCAGGCGGTTGAAAATTAAGGCCAGTTTCGTTGGGTATATTTTGCCAACTTAGGCTATCGGGGCTTTGCTGCCATTGGTAGCTAACGGCCGATGTGCCCGCACTGGCCACGGCACCATTTATAAGCGCCGGTGTGGCCCCAAGGCACACATTGGCTACCGGGGTTATCACATTATTACTTACGGCATTGCCCACGGTAAGTACCATGGTATCGGCGTTTACACATAGGCCAGCACCCACCTGATACACCAAGTTGTAAGTACCCGGCTGGTTTAGCTGTGCCAGGCCGCTGCCGCTTACCACAGCCGCACCGCGCCAGGTGCCGCCCGCTGGCGTGCCCACAAGCTGTAGGGTGCCCGTGGTGGTGCACAGTGCCGTATCGGGCCCGGCACTTACTGCTGGTGGGTTTTGCACCCGTATCACAACACTGTCGGTGCCGCTGCAGCCGCTTACGCCAAATGAATAATATACCGTAAACACGCCATTGCCGGCCGCCAACGGATTAAATACACCCGCCGCCGACACGCCCGTGCCACTCCAGGTGCCACCGGTGGGCGTTCCGCTCAACTGCTGCACACCAGCATTGTTGCAAATAAGCAAATCGGGGCCTGCAT
>RDXD01000465.1 GCA_004292575.1 Bacteroidota bacterium | reverse complement strand
CATGGTGCTGCCCGAGTGTAGTTTGACCCGAGAAAACCACTTTTAAATAGAGCCACCACCAAATAAATAAGGATTTCAACCCCAATAGCACACCCCATCTATGGCCGAACAACTCATTTACGAAAGTAAGAAATCGAAAATCTATTTGTTAAACGAGAACGAATGGAACAGACCCGTGGTAATGAAAATATTGAACTACGAGTTTCCAACACCATCTGAAATTGCCCAGTTTTACAACGAATTCGATATTATCGAGGGACTAAATATTCCCGGCATTCGCAATGTACTAAAGCGGTCTAAGGCAAAAAACCGCCACACCCTCTATTTAGACTGGTTTCCGGCAGTTACACTACGCCAGGCTTTTGAGCGCAAGCCGGATGATTTGCTGGATTTCCTTTACATGGCTACGGCTGCGGCTCAGGCATTGGGCGAGTTGCATCAACACAACATCATTCACAAAGACATTAGCCCAGCAAACATTTTGGTGAATTTGCAGGAGCGCGCCGTAAAAATTATTGATTTTGGCATATCAACACGGTACAATTTAAAACAGAATTATTTGGGAAACCCCGAGCGCCTTGAGGGTACCCTAGCCTACATTTCGCCCGAGCAAACTGGGCGCATGAACCGCACTGTGGACTACCGCACCGATTTGTATTCGCTGGGGGTAACCTTGTACGAGGCATTGGCCAACCGCTTGCCTTTTGCCTCTACCGATGCCATGGAATTGGTGCACGCACACATGGCCCAAATACCCGAGCCGGTAAACAGCCACAACCCCGCTGTACCAAGGGTTTTGGCCAACATTATTGCCAGGCTGATGGCAAAAAATGCCGAAGAACGCTACCAGTCGGCATTTGGCTTAAAACACGATCTCAACATCTGTCTAAGCCATTTAGAAAACAACAACATCTGCCCCGATTTTGAATTGGGATCTCAAGATTTTTCAGGAAAGTTTCTGATGGCCCAGAAACTGTATGGCCGGCAGCGCGAAATTGATGAACTAATGGCAGCGTACCAGCGCTGTGCAAATGGTGGTAAGGAAATTATGCTGGTTTCGGGCTATTCGGGCACCGGAAAATCGGCACTGGTTCGCGAAATACACAAACCCATTACCCGTAATAGAGGTTACTTTATCGAGGGCAAGTTTGATCAGTTTCAGCGCGCAGTGCCCTATTTTGCGGTAGTGCAAGCCATAAACGAATTGGTTAGCATTCTACTATCGCAAAACGAAGCCGAGCTAAACACATTGCGCCAAAGTTTGCAAGCAGCACTGGGCCAGGAAGGCAAAGCTATTACCGATGTAATTCCGCAGATAGAACTTATTATAGGCAAGCAGCCCGATTTGCCCGAGGTGGGGGGTGCCGAAGCGCAAAACCGATTTAATTATCTGTTTAGAAAGTTGATGACCGCGCTTGCCACCGCCCAGCATCCCATGGTTTTGTTTATCGACGATTTGCAATGGGCCGACTCGTCTAGTTTGAGCTTACTAAAGGTGCTGATGACCGATTTGGAAAACAAGTATTTGCTGTGCATTGGCGCCTACCGCGACAATGAGGTGCATGCTGCCCACCCATTTATGATTGCATTGGGCGAGATGGCGGAGGAAGGCGCACAAATTAATAGCATTGCCATTGGAAATCTATCCATCGAGAATGTAAGCCAGCTGATAGGCGATGCCACCGGAATAGAAAGTAAAGACACCGAAGACCTAACTAACCTGGTCTATCAAAAAACAAGCGGCAACGCATTTTTTGTAAAAGAATTCTTGAAATCCCTGTATCAAGACGAGCTTTTAAAATTTGACTTTGAAGCCCTACAGTGGCAGTGGGATGTGCAGAAAATAAAAGAAAAAAACATAACCGATAACGTGGTGGAATTGATGGCTGGGAAGGTTCTTGGCCTGAGTGCGCCCACGCAGCAACTGTTAAAAACAGGTGCGTGCATTGGCAACAGTTTCGACCTAGCCATGATGGCCATTATTGAAAACCAGCCCGAAGAACAATTGGTAGGCAACCTAAAAGAAGCCCTTGCTGAGGGATTGCTGGTACCAGTGGGAGAAGCCTGCCGCTTTTCGCACGACCGTATTCAACAAGCCGTTTATTCGCTAATACCCGACCAGCAAAAAAACTTGGCGCATCTTAGCATTGGTAAGCTACTGCTAAAAAACATACCTCCCGAAAAACAAGACGACCGGCTGTTTGACATTACCAATCAGTGGAACTGGGGACGCGAGCTGCTTACAGATGAGCGGGAACAAGAACAGTTGGCACTATTAAACCTTGAAGCTGGCAAAAAGGCAAAGCAAAGCTCTGCTTTTCAAGCCGCACTCGATTATTTTCAAATTGGTTTGAGCCTTTTAAAAACCAACCCCTGGCAAACACAGTACACACTGTGCCGCAACCTACACACCGAAGCCACCGAAGCGGCTTACCTCTGCGGAGACTTTGAAACCATGGATGGCTACTATAAGCAATTGCTGGCCAACACCGCCAACCTACTTGAAAAAGTAAAGCCTTATGAAATTAGAATTTTGGCTTATAAAGCCGAAAACAAATTGCTTGATGCCATTAATACCGGATTAGAACTGCTAAAACAGTTGGGAGAAAACTTTCCCGCCAATCCCGGCATGGCCAATGTGATGCTCGACCTGATAAAAACAAAGATAAAATTATCTGGAAAAAACAACGACCAGTTATCTGCGCTGCCTGCTATGCACAACGAGGAAAAACTGGCAGCCATGCGCATCATGGCGGACATTGCTTCTTCTAGCTACTGGGCAACGCCCAAGCTTTTTCCACTGGTAATTTTCCGCATGGTGCATTTATCGCTAAAGTACGGCAACACGGCAGTATCGGCGTTTGCATTTGCTACCTACGGCGTTATTATGTGCGGCGTGCTGGGCCAAATGCGCAATGGATATACATTCGGCAAATTGGGGCTCATACTGCTGGAAAAATACAATGCAAAAGAATGGAAAACTCAAATTTACACACCCATCTATGCCCTTATTGTTAACTGGAATGAGCATGTGCACAACACGCTTCGCCCATTGCAGGAGTCGTATCACATTGGGCTGGAAACGGGTGCTATTGAGTTTGCGTGCATTAACACCAATATTTACTGTATTCATGCCTATTTAAGCGGCAAGCGCTTGCATAGGCTAGAGGAAGAAACCCAGGCCTACAGCAACAGTTTTAACCAGTTTAAACAAGAAACCAACTTCAACTACAATGAGGTTTACCGGCAGGCCATGCTCAACTTTTTGGGCCGCGCGGCAAACCCTGTTGTGCTGACGGGTACTGCCTACGACGAAGAAAAAATGGTAAAGCAGAACTTAGAGCGGAACGATAAAACGGGCACGTTCTTCATTCATTTCAACAAGCTGATTTTAAACTATTATTTTCACAATTACGCCGACGCTGCCTTGCAAGCTGCCGAGGCCAGACTGCTGCTAGAAGCCGTTTTGGCTAAGTTTGAAATACCCAACCACCACTTTTACGAAGCCCTAAGCCTACTGGCTTTGTACCCACAAGCCGGAAGCGAACAAGGGAAATTTATGCGCCGCGTAAAGGGTAACATGGGCAAGCTAAAAACATGGGCAAAAACGGCACCCGAAAATTATAAACACAAATATGACCTGCTAGAGGCGGAATGCATGCGGCTGGCAGGCAAAACCAACCAAGCCCGCTTGGTGTACGACCGTGCCATTGCCGGCGCATCAGCCAATCAGTATCTGCACGAAGAGGCACTGGCTTATGAGCTAACAGGCCGGTTCTATCTCGATTTAAAATCGGAAGATTTGGCTGAGTTTTATTTGAAGGCCTCGTATAACGCCTACCGCGAATGGGGCGCCGAAGCCAAACTCCGCCAAATGGAACAGGTGTATGCCCGCTACGTGTCGGGCGCACAAAGAATGGGAGCCACCAACGTGCTGGAAACCAGCAGCAACGTATCTACCACCACAGCGGGGTATGGCAGCATGCTGGATATTGCCACTTTGCTAAAGGCCGCCAACAGCATTTCTAGCGAGGTTGTTCTTGAAAAGCTACTAAACGTGCTGATGCAAACTGTAATAGAAAACGCGGGAGCGCAAAAAGGCGTGCTTCTGCTTGAAGAAGACGGCCAGCTTTACATTGAGGCCATCAAAAACATGGCCAATAACAGCATTTCAATTTTGCAACATGTGCTGCCCGAGGCATGCAATGAGGTAGCCATTAGCGTAGTATCGTATGTACGTCGATCTAAGGCAAACCTGGTGATTAACGATGCGGTTAGCGATAGCCGCTTCGAAAAAGACCCGTATGCGCTGCAGCATAAAGCGCAGTCCATTTTATGCATCCCCATTTTGCAGCGGGGTAATTTTATTGGTATTTTATACCTCGAAAATAATTTAACCACCGGCGCATTCACCCAGGAACGCATCCATTTAATTTCCTTGTTGTCGGGGCAAATTGCCACATCCATAGAAAATGCCTTGCTGTACGCCAGCTTGGGCAGAAAAGTGGACGAACGCACGGCGGAACTGGCCTTGGAAAAACAAAAATCCGATGACCTTTTGACCAATATTTTACCTGTAGAAATAGCCCAAGAGCTTAAACAGTTCGGACGAACCAATCCAAAGCGTTTCGAAAGCGTAACCGTTTTGTTTACCGACTTTGTTGGGTTCACACACACCTCTTCTACCATGAGCCCCGAGGAGCTGGTAAGCACCATTGACCAATGCTTTGGTGCCTTTGACGAAATTGTGAGCCGGCATAAAGTAGAAAAAATAAAAACCATTGGCGACGCCTACATGTGCGTGGGAGGCTTGCCCATTGCCAATTCTACCCATGCCACCGATACACTAAAGGCAGCCATTGAAATACGCGACTGGATGGCTAATTTTAACCAGCAACGCTTGGTACAGCAACTACCCATTTTCAATATTAGAATTGGGTTGCATACAGGCCCTGTGGTAGCCGGGGTGGTAGGCAGTAAAAAGTTTGCTTATGATGTGTGGGGCGACACCGTAAATACGGCCAGCCGAATGGAATCGAGCAGCGAAACTGGGAAAATAAATCTTTCCGGCACAACTTACAAACTGGTTTCAGAAAAATTTCATTGTACGCATCGTGGCAAAATAGCGGCAAAAAACAAAGGCGACATAGACATGTATTTTGCTGAAAACAAAAAATAATACCCCAAAAAAATATGACTACTCCAAGCCCCGACCACATAAAGCAGGTGTGCGAAGAATGCCAAAAGAAAACCGATTTTACGCTAAAGTATGAAGGCGGTTTATTCAGGCCTGTTTTTCGCGGATTAAAACCCGGTCAATCCAGCATTATGACCAGCCCTTGGGCAATTTTGGCTGAGTGGCTCTATAAACAATGGCTGAGACTGGGCAATTTTATAAAAGCCATAAATACCAAGCTCTTTCCGCGCCGCCCAAAAATTTATGGTACCGTAATGGACAGCAGTGTGATAGGCACCATTACATTTTCAAAAAAACAAGACGAACTGGTGCCAATACACCACTTGCGGCTAGAGCTTTGGAGCCGAACCTGGCTGGGCCAGTGGCGCAAGCTAAGCGAGGGCTACTCTGCCGAAGATGGCAGCTTTAAACTGCCATTTGAGCTGCGCATGGCGCGCCTATTGCGGGTACGCCATATCCATTTCGAAATTTATCAGATTACCGAAATCATGGCCAGCCAAGCCATAGCACTGCCGGTGCATCAGTTATTCAAATGTATTCGAATACCCAAAGGCGACCTGATTGGCATGGAATACAACCTGCGCAACATCCGGTTGTTCTTTTGGGAATACAGAACCGATACCGTATTGCCGAGGGCCGAAATCAAAGACCGGCAAAAAGATGCACCACAATACTATTCCCAGGGCAGGTTGGAAGCCATCATAGATCAGGCCATTCCCATTGAACTGATAAAAGAAAAACACAAGCTTCAAATAAAACTGCGGCCAAACACCATTAGCTTGGCACAAATACAGGCCGACTACCGGGAAAATTTAACGGTTTGTATTGAGAAAAAAATACCAGGATACACCCGCGGCGACGACTGGTTTGCCGAGCGGGTAATGAATGGCATGAACCGCGCCTGCTTTGTACCCGACGTTGATAATCCAAATCATTATTGGGTGAACTACTTTGGCAAAGGTTATTACGATGGCAACCACGAGTATGCCCTACCCGACTGCGCCATAAAATTTGCGCTAAAACCCGACGGCAAGCCCACCCCGTTAGAAATTAAAACCACCGGCCCTCTGAATGCTCTAAACCGCGATTGGTGGCAAGAGCACCGGTTTACACCTGCCGACGGTGACACTTGGCAACAGGCCAAACGCGTGGTACGGGTTAATGGTGGTTTTAGCGCCGAGGTGGACGAACATTTTGCCAGCACCCACCTTAATACGGAGCAATATGCCATGGCGGTATATCGCAATCTGAGGCTTAACCCGCTGGCCATGCTGCTATATCCGCACGTAAAAGAAGTGGTATTGATAAATCACACCGCAGACAGCATTTTGCTAAACGGCTATATTCCACAGGCGTCAGCCTTAAGCTACCAAGGCCTGCTTGCACGCTGCAAAGATACCCTTGGCATGCTCGATTGGAAGGGCTTCACCTGCACAAAACCCATATCGGAAGCACACAACAGCGCTAAGGCCGAAAATTTATTTTGGAACATTACCAACCAGTATGTGCGGTGGTTTATACTCAGCCATTTAGCCAACATTAAAAAATATTGGTACGAAATCTATTGCTGCTCCGAAGACTTGCTTAACCACGCGGTGTCGGAATTTTTATCGGATATAGATTTGGATGCACTCGACCCACGCGACCGCGAACGGCGGCTGGCCATGAAAGCCTACTTTAAACTAGAATACGGATTCGACGATAGCCTAGAGCGCCCCGTTAGAAATGGCATTAAGCCCGCAGTTTCGGCCATAACCCTGCACAAGCATTTTCCGGAAGATGAGGCCGAAACAGCCATTGCCGATCTTATTCAATGTTGCACCTATATCATTTTCAACGCATCGTACCTACACACCTGGGCCAACGAGCGGCAGTACGACGATATTGGCGAAGTGTTGTATTGCTGTTTGGGCTTGCGCTTTGGCGAAAAAGAATCGGGCGTTTTGGCCCCAGAAACAGACCTTAGCATTGCGCCAGACCTAACCCGCAGCACCGAAATGATGTTCTTTAGCAACTTACTTTCCCGAACAGGGTATGGCTATATTACCAGTAATGAAGATGGCGATATTAACCCCTATTTTTCAAACTTATTGTTGTCGAAAAAAGAGGAATTTGCCGCATTGGGTGTAAAAGCCGAAGCCATCGAATCAAGAACGAACATCTAACACTTAGTACTACAAACCGTTAAAGCCATGTCTAAAACATCTATAATAGGGTTTCTCTACGCCACCATAAAGGCTGCCATCAACAAAGCGCTGTTGTGGCTGCTTTCCATTGGTTTCTCCATTGGCCTGTCTATTTTTCTAAGCTTTCCGCACCGCTATCGCATGAGCCACAACAACGGTATTGCCGGGCGTGGCCGTGTGCGCATTGTGGAGGAACCCACCTTTCCTCCGCACGATTTTTTTGAACCCGGTCGCAGCTTTGACTGTAGAATACGGCATGCTTCGGCCACTTTCTTAGACGATGCCATGAACTGTATCCGCAGTTTTTCCATTAAATTCAGCAATCATTGGTGGGATAGTCCTTTCGACATTGAAATGAACACTGGCACCATCAATCTGTTTTGGAGTGCTGCCAGCTTCATGAAGTTTGGCAAACTGCGCAAACAGCAGTGGGGCGTAGAGTATCACGATTACTACCGTATTTACCCGCAAGGTATTTTGGGCGCCCAATTATCGCTTCGGCGCAATCCTATATCGTTTCAAAACCTTCGTTATCAAGCCCTTACACCCTATCGTTTTGTGGGTAAAGATGGTATAAACCGCTATGCCAAATACCGAACGATGCCGTTGGACAAAGCACCCGAAACCGGCATTACCCCCAACATGAGCGATTGGGACACCTGTAGCCAACGCATTTTGCCTACCGAAACACGTGGCCGAAACTACCTGAAAGATGAGTACAAGCAACGGATGACCAATGGTGGCGCCCATTACCTGATGCAGATACAGGTACGCATTGCCAGTGATGACGACAACCCCGAAATTTTTAATAACCAGTTGCCCTGGGACGAGGAAATATTTCCCTGGCACGACCTTGCCGTGGTGGACATTACAGAAACGCTGCCTTGGAAAGAAAGCCTAAAAACGAGTTTTTCGCTCAACCACATGCCCAAAAACCTGGGCATTATTCCCGCCAAATCTATTTTCGACTACAACTCGCTTAACTATATGCGCTCGCACTCGGAAATGGCCCGCAAAGCAAGGCTGCTGTCTTATCGCATATTTGGCTACCCACCCGAAATACCCGACGACGACAACCGCAATGTGTCGGATTGGAATGGGAAGTCGTGAATCAATGTTGTTTACTTAAGCGGAAATCATAGCACCCCTTCGGGTTTTTGAAAGTCAAAATTAATTCTACTGTCTATAATACTATCAGCCCTTCGGGCTTAATACAACCACGAAGTGGTGACATGATTATAGAAAAAATGGCGTTTTTGATAGTAAACAAGCCCTAAGGGGTAATACAACCAGTTAGCGTTTTTAGGATTTAATTTTCCCAATCCCCTTGCTTCGGTAAACGAGATTGAATCGTGAATGCAAATTGAGACGGTCACGACCGTAAATAAAAACCTTCGGCATCAGGCCACCATCGTTCGAACCACCAACTACCCCATTAAAAAAAAAGGCTGTCTCAAGCTTCTGAGACAGCCTCTGGTAACACCGAAACAAAACGGCGGGTGCGCTATTTTACAACTTTAGTACTGTAACTCTTACCGTCGGCGGTAAGCCGCAGCACATACACGCCGCTAGCCATGGCGGATGGCAGCCCAACCCTAAACGAATTGGTATTGCCTCCCAATTTGTTACTTGCCAGCACTCGGCCATCAATGCTGTACCATGTGGCGGTCAGTGGGCCTTTCACCTTGTTTTTAAATGTAGCGTTTAAGAAATTGCCCGCAGGTACGCTTACATTCACCAATTGTTGAATGCCAATAGGCGTTTCAATAAATACCACTTTGCTGTAGGTATAGTTGCCGTCCAAATCTACTTGTTTCAATCTATAGTAGTTAGTAGCGGTCAGGGCACCAAAATCTGAATATATGTACTTGCCATTGCCGTTGGCTGCTACAAACCCAAGCGGGCTGAAACTGATGCCATCGGAGCTTTTTTCTACATAAAACCCTTTGTTGTTTGTTTCTTGTGCGGTTTGCCAGTTAAGCACCACTTTATTGCCCACCAATGCCGCTTCGAAAGACAGTAAATTCACCGGAAGAATAACGCTATTATCCACTAAAAAGAAATAGCTAAAGCCGGTGAAATTTGCATTGAAGCGGTGCGCCCCCGTACCAAACAATTGCGTGGTTGTAGCGGCTTTGAATGTGTTTGCCGGGCTTATATTGGCCAATGAGCTGGCGTTTGATTTTGCTATGGCCAAGGTATTTGGCACAAAGCCATCCAGCTCGGCAGTTTGATAGTACAGGCCTAACGTATAGGCAGCAGTAGTTTGATTGCTACTTGGGTTAACTTCAAATACTTTGCCACTACGTTGTCCAGTACCAAAGGCAACCCAATCGTTTCCCGCCTGCGCTATACTAGCCTGGGTACAGCCCAAAGTTTGGTTGATACCAGAAACCTGCAACATCAGCTCATTGGCTGCGTTGTAGTAGTAGTCGGTACTCCCGGTTTGCAAGTACTGGGTGTTGGTGCTGGCTCCGCCAGATGCTACAATGGTACCGGGTATTTGATAACCGAATGTAACCGTGGGAGAAAACGATGACAGGAATACCGGATTACTGGCGCAACCGAGGGTGCTTGTTGTACCGTCGTTATTGCTGTAAATTATTCGGCTTACGCCAGCAACCGACCGACCCAATACCACATCGGCAACCGCACCTGCCGTTGCATTATTATAACAAAACTGAACTACGATGTTGCTGACGCCATCCCACATAAAGTTGTTGGTAAAGTTTACGGTATTGGCTGTATTGCCTGTGCCTGGGCTTGGAGTACCGGTGGTAGTATAGTTGCCCGAAAAAACCTCTGTTAAGCCGGAAGCAAAATTGGCTGGCTGCGTGGCTGTGGTGTGGCCCAAGCTTACGGTAAACCCACTGTAGGGTTGTGTACTGCTTTTTGTGGACACTAAAAACTGGAGGCTAGTAAGCACTGAGGCGCCGGTTAAACCTGCGGCCTGAATATCGCTTGCATAAACAATAAACTGAGCTCTATGCCTTGCATTTACTCTGAAAAGCGCTATACTTGAAATATGAGTAATGGTGCCGCCAATGTTGCCAGTAGTTCCGCTTGAAAACACGGTTGGCGCAGCGTCATTGTCTGTCACGGAGATAGTAAAGCTTGGAAATGTAGTGCCTAAAGCCGCGTCGCCGCCGCCGTTGTTTACGTTTAAGTTGAAGATGATGTTCTCAGCACCGTCGGCTACCGCATCGTTATACACCCTTACTGTAAAGCTTCGCGGCGCAGCCGTACCTGTGGGAAACATCAGTATATTGGATGATGTTGTAAAGCTGCCATTGGTGGTAAAGTCGTAGTCTAAGCCAATGGTGGCAGTACCGCTCGGTACCAGCGTAACTGTGGCTGCTGCAGTAGGAGCTTGCCCGATACCTACCTGAACGTTGTAGTCGGTAAAACTTCGGCATACACTACCCGTGCTGGTACTTACTTCCGCTGCTGCCAAACTGCTATTCTCAAAATTAACAACAGCACTGCCGCAGGGCAAATCGGCATTGGAATTGGCCAAACTACTGCGGCTAGGGGCCAACAAAGCAGCCGTAGCTCTGGTTTTTTGGCCATTAGTGAATAAATTAGGGCAATTTGTGTAAGACATGATGTTTTGCTCGGTGTTTTGCGTAAAGACATTTGGGCTTGCGCATACATTGGTGCCGGTGCGACAACTAAAGTCAAAAATACCAGAGCCGTTTACGTTGTTGCTAATGGGGTCGGTGTCGCAAACACGGTCGCCATCATTAAGGCAATTGCTGTTAGAGGGGCATTGGGTATTGAGGCTGCTGCCCTCAAAAGGGTGGAAAATATTGAATGCGTGGCCTAGCTCGTGGGGCAAAACAGTGTTGCCCGGCGCAAACTGAGTGGCTAGCATTACAGTGCCATCTAAATTTGCAGGTGCCCCGGCAAAATAGGCGTAACCGGCAACAAACTGACCACTTGTACCATCTCTACCATCAATCCGGTTTACTACCCAAATATTATAATACTCGCTCGGATTCCAGCGGCTAATGTCTTTCAGTGCCACATCGCTCAGGCCGTTCGTATTACTGTTGTTTACGCCGTTGGCAGTGTAGGCTGCAAACGCACTACAATTCACCCTATCAATGCCGTTGGTGGCTGCGCAGCCGGGTGTGCGTTGAGCCAAAGCAAATTGTATTTCCATGTTTACCACACCGCCACCCTCTACGGGTGCTACCATGCCCGGGTAGGTACCGGCAAACACCTGGTTAAGATAAGTTATGGTATTTGTTATCACCGCATCAGTAGGGTTATAAATAGTACCTACCGCCCCACCTGTGTGCATTACGTGAACCACTACCGGTATATAGGTTACAGCGTTTTTCTTTATGATGGTTCCATTTTTTTTAATGTATTCAGCTACGGACTTTTCGAGTTGCTCCATATTGGCTGCATACTCCGGGCTATTTTGCAACAAATCGGCGTTAAGTTTATCAAAGCCGCAGCGGCTTTGCGCTTGCGCAAGTCCGGTTTGTGTAAAACCAATCAAAAACAAGGCCAAAACTGAAAAGTGAAAATATCTCATACTGTTTAATTTACAAGATCAAAAAAAAATCTACGAAAAGTACAAGCTACATCTTCAACAAAGCTGCCTGCGATGGTGCTAAAACGCTGACGAATTTTCCACTAAAATAAGAAAAATTTAGGAAACTTTCAATCCGATGAAAATAACTCCGAAAAAGACTCGCTGCCCATCAAACAGAATCTAATACACCCTTCGCTTTTTTTGCCGCAACCAGCTTGTAAA
>RDXD01000246.1 GCA_004292575.1 Bacteroidota bacterium | reverse complement strand
GTGGTATTGGTAAAAATCAAAAAATCAGAACATCAACACATCAAAAAATCCCTCCAGTTTTGCTTTGTTTGTGTGTGAATTGTCGTTGTGTTAGGTATTGGCAAAAATCAAAAAATCAGAACATCAAAAAATTAAAAAATCTGACATCCCACATCAGCCATCCGCAATTCCCGGCTGACGCCACCAACGCGGAGCCTAGCCCGGATTGTAGCGGAAATCCTTTTTGCCGCGCAGGATGTTTCAATCACAGCCTGCCAACGGCAAAAAGATTGCAGCGAAAAGCCGGAAATAGCTTCTCATTCGTGTATTATTTTTTGTGTGCCACAAAAATACCTACGCATGCTGCCAGCCCTGCGCCACCAGCTTGTGGCGGTTGCCGCCCTTGGTCATAATTACGGCACCCTCTTCGGCATCGGTAATGTAGCCAATTACGCTAATGTTTTCGTTCAGCACAATTTTGTCGTAATCGGACTGCCGCAGGGTAAACAGCAGCTCGTAATCTTCGCCGCCGCTGAGGGCGCAGGCCGTGGGGTCCAGCTCCAGTTGGTAGGCAAACTGGCGGGCCGCATCGTGGATGGGTATTTTTTCTTCGTACAGCACCGCACCGCATTGGCTTTGCTTGCACAGGTGCAGCAGTTCGCTGCTTAGGCCGTCGCTTACATCAATCATGCTGGTGGGCACAATGCCCGCTTCGGCTAAAAACTCAATCAGTTCCTTTTGGGCCTCGGGTTTTAGCAGGCGCCCCACAATGTAATCCTGCCCTTCTAGGTCGGGCTGTATTTTGGGGTTTTCGAGGTATATCTTTTTTTCGCGCTCCAGCAGTGTAAGGCCCAGGTAGGCCGCGCCCAGCCAGCCGCTTACACACAGCAAATCGCCTTTTTGGGCCCCCTTGCGGGTTACAAAGCCGTTTGGTGCCACCTCGCCAATGGCGGTAACGCTTACAATAAAGCCCTTGCCGCTGCTGCTGGTATCGCCACCCACCAGGTCCACGTTGTATTTTTCGCAGGCTGCATATACGCCTTCGTAAAATTCGCTGAGGGCTTCCACACTAAAGCGGTTGCTAAAGGCCAGGCTCACCGTTATTTGTGTGGGCGTGGCATTCATGGCATACACATCGCTTAGGTTTACCACCACGCTTTTGTAGCCCAGGTGTTTCAGCGGCGTGTACATCAGGTCAAAATGCACGCCTTCCACCAGGAGATCAGTGGTTACCACCGTTTGTTTGCCAAAATGGTCAATTACGGCAGCATCATCGCCCACGCTCAGCACGGTGCCGGCGTGTCGGGTTTCGTTGTGGGCGGTTAGGTGTTCTATCAGGCCAAATTCGCCCAGTGTTGCCACTTCGGTTCTTTCCACAGTTTTACAGCGTTTTTTCGTTATTAATCACGGCCAGCATATCGGCGTGTATGTGTCCATTGGTAGCCAAAATATGCGGCTGGTAGGGGCTGTACGGCTGGCCGGCATAGTCGGTTACGGTGCCGCCCGCTTCCAGCACCATTAGGTATCCCGCGGCGCTGTCCCAGGCGTTTAGTTTATGCTCATAAAACCCATCGAAGCGGCCGCAGGCCACCCAGCACAGGTCAACGGCCGCACTGCCCAGCCGCCGCACCGGTATGCCCTGCCTTATAAAGCGTTCAAAGCACTGCAGCGGCCCATTGTGCGCATCTATGTAGGTGTAAGGAAAACCCGTAACCAAGCACGACTTTACCACCTGCGTTTGGGTACTTACCGTTATGCGTTCGCCGTTTAAAAAAGCGCCCTGCCCCTTTTCGGCAAAAAACAGCTCGTTCAAAAACGGGTTGTACACCACACCCATTATCATGTCGCCATCTTTTTCTACCCCAATGCTAACGCAGCAAATGGGAATGCCGTGGGCATAGTTTATGGTGCCATCAATGGGGTCAATTATCCATTTTACGGCACTGTTGGTGGGCACGTTGCCTGTTTCTTCGCTCAGTATAAAATCGTTGGGAAACTGCGCCCTTATAACCCCAATAATGGCCCTATCGGCGGCGTGGTCGGCCTCTGTTACCAGGTCGTTTACGGCGCCATCCTTGTAGGCAGTTTTAAGCTGGGGATTGTTAAAGTAGCGTTTCAACTCGGCTGCACCGGCCTGTGCCGCATCCAGTAGCGTTTGCTTTATCATGCCACAAAGATACCCACGCAAAAACTAATTGCGGATATTCGCAGCAAATTCGGCGTTAAGTTTAGCATGCTGCTCTCCATCATCATTGTCAACTATAGGGTGCGCTTTTTTTTAGAACAGTGCCTGCACAGCGTGCAGCAAGCCACCGCGGGCATGGCCGCCCAAATTATTGTGGTGGATAACGACCCGGCCGAGGGCAGCATGGCCTATTTGCAGCCGCGTTTTCCGCAGGTGCAGTTTATAGCCAAC
>RDXD01000245.1 GCA_004292575.1 Bacteroidota bacterium | reverse complement strand
TAAATAATGTAAACGGTAAATGCCACGGCATAAAAAAAACCACTCTTTTTTGGAGTGGTTTTCGTGACCGCGTTAGGATTCAAACCTAAAACCTTCTGATCCGTAGTCAGATGCTCTATTCAGTTGAGCTACGCAGCCTTTTTTATTGGGATGCAAAAATAGGGTTTTGGTTTTGATTTTTCAACCTCCGCAATAAAAAAATAGTGATTGCGCCCCAATTTTATTGAAAAAGGGTCTATAAAATTAAAGCCGCCAAGCAAAGGTGGCTTGGCGGCTTTAGTAAATATATATTGCTTATTTACGCCTACATTAAGGCAGCAGTACTTGATCAATGACATGAACCACACCATTTGTAGCAGCAATGTTAGGAATGGTTACCGCAGACCGCGCATTCAAATTGCCAGGACCACGCAGCGCAATGCCATTTACAACGTTAAGAGTTCTGCCTCCGAAAGAAGTAACTGGCATTGTGGTGCCAGGTAGGTCGGTGGTGAAGGCACGCTGAGGAAGTACGTGGAACAACAATACGTTTGTAAGGGTAGAAATTGTGGCGGGAGTGGCATTAGTAATAGCAGCACTGGTGAAGCCTGCCCGTATAAATGCATCGTTGGTGGGTGCATAAACTGTAAAAGGACCTGCACCATTAAGCACACCAGCTAAATTACACCTTACAACAGCTTGTACCAATAGGCTCAAGTTGGGGTTGGCACTGGCTATGGCAACGATGTTTCCAGCTGGCGGCATAATTACATTATCCACCACGTGTACTGTACCATTAGTAAAAGCGTAGTTGGGATCTTTCACTCGGGTATTGCCATTTACAAAAATGCCGGAACCAAAATTGCTCAAATTCAGCCTGTTGGTGCCTGCAAGTGTGGCTGCCATTGAACTTCCGCTTGCTATTTGACCACTTACAACCTCAGCGGGAACCACGTGGTAAGCCAAGATGTTTGCTAGAGCAACCTTGTCCAATGCGGTAATCGTTGCTGCACTAATGCCTGCTCTTGCAAACGCATCGTTATCGGGGGCAAACACAGTAATGCCACGACCGTTTTGCACGGTGCTCACTAACTCCGCCTTCGTAAGAGCTTGTGTAAGCAACGTAAAATTGGGATTGCCTGTTACAAAATCAACAATGTTTTGTTGTTTGTTGGTTGATTTGGTGCAAGCTGTCATTAACAGCACAGAAGCAGTTGTTAACGAAAAAAGAAGTTTTTTCATAAAGTTTTTTTTGGTAACAGTATCGTTTCGATTTTGTTTCGAGATTCAACAAAATCTTGCTGATTTTGTGCTTCGTTAACATCTTATAACTCACGGTTATGCGATGTAACCAAGTACGTAAATCCTGAAAACTTTGGTGAGAGGTATGAAACCTTTATGTCCGCAATTCAAAAGCGGGGCGCATCTATAATAGCGCCCTGTGTAAATTTGCCGCAGCAAAAACAACAGCCTAGATTGGGCTGCTTGTAGTGGGCGGCGAGTGGCGCATTGGGTACAGTACTGGTGAAGGCCGTGGCTAAAAATGCCAGCGTACAAAGGCTTCCATGGCAGCATAACGAGTGAGGCCCAGAGATGCATACAAATTGGCGGTATTGGCGTTGCGCTCTTCGGCTCTTTGCCAAAACTCGCGGCTGTCGCTACCCTGAAACGGTACACTGTCTTTTTGGCTTTGGTGAATAAATATGCCATACCTCTTTTTCATCACCTGGTCCGGACTCATGGGGATGGCCATTTCAATTTCGCTGATGTCCCATTCCTGCCAGGCACCTTTGTAGAGCCAAACCCAACAGTCGTTTATCCACGCATCGCCCTCGGCTTTTATGCGGCGCAGGCTCTCAAACACCACATCAAGGCATACTTTATGGGTGCCGTGCGGATCGGCCAAGTCGCCAGCGCAATACACTTGGTGTGGTTTCAGCTTCCGAAGCAACTGCATGGTAAGTAGCACATCTTCTTCACCCATCGGGTTTTTCTGTATGGTGCCGGTTTCGTAAAAGGGCAGATTTTGAAAGTGCCATTGCCCCTCGGTTAATCCTACCGATCGGCAAGTGGCGGCAGCTTCGCAGCGGCGTATCAAGCCTTTTATTTTTCTTATTTCTTCGGTATCAATTTGACTGGGTTTTTTGTTGGTCAAATAGCTGCGCGCCGCTTGTAAAATGTTTTGGCTTTTTTCGCTGTCTATTCCAAATAGATCTTCGAAGCCCACGGCAAAGTCTAAAAACCGCGTTACAAACTCATCCGTAACAGCAATATTTCCACTGGTTTGATAGGCCACATGCACCTCGTGGTGCTGATCGTGCAAGCGCATAAAAGTACCACCCATGCTAATGATATCATCGTCGGGGTGGGGACTGAAAATAAGGCATCGCTTGGGTTGAATGGCACTTCGCTCGGG
>RDXD01000464.1 GCA_004292575.1 Bacteroidota bacterium | reverse complement strand
CCGGGTGGGTCAAAGCCTTGGATGGTCTTTAACAATTGTTCTACCTCGGCCTCGGTGGTTATAATGTTTTGTCTAAAGGCAAGGTCGTCCACTAGGCTGGTTATTTCGCGCCTAAAGTAGCCGTCGTCGTCAATGCTACCCACAATCTGCTCCGCCACTTTATGGCGGGCTTCATCCAAATCCAGCAAGCCCAGCTGGGCTATCAGCATATCGTGAAAATTGGTATCGGCCCGGTAAGGCATGCTGGGCGCATCGTCTAGCTCGGGGTAGTTCTCATCTTTTAGCCTATAGTCGCCCATTTCGTCTTCAGCCGTGTCATAGTCGCTCAGGTCTATAGGGTCATACTCGGGCAGGTCTTGCTCGGCCTCGTCGTTGTTGGCAGTGTTGGCGCTGTTCAGCTCGTCGGCCATGGCCGAGTCGTAGTCGCTCAGTTCTTCCTGCCCTTCCAGCTCCGGTTCATTGTATTGTGCATCCTCGTCGCCCTGTTCTAGTGCGGGGTTCTCCTCCAGCTCTTCTTTTATGCGCTCCTCAAGGTTGGCCGTGGGCACCTGCAGCAGCTTCATCAGTTGAATTTGCTGCGGCAACAGTTTTAGCAGTTGTTTTTGTTGTAAGCTTTGCGAAAGGGCCATGTATCGGTAAGTTTTACTTAGGGTTAATGGGTTGCCGTTGGTGACGGCGGCAGTTTTTGCAAAAAATTGTTTTATGCCCTTTTGCGCGGGGCCGGGTGGGGCTTACCTTAGCACAAATTGTAGCTATGGTACGGGTGTTTTTAGGGGTTGGGGTGTGCTGTTTGCTATGGCCTTGGGTGGGTTTTAGTCAACCCGTCCAAGCATTTAACTACACGAAGAAAACACAATTTGCAAGTAAAAGTGGGCAATTTTCCGTTAAAATTATGCCTAAACTAACCATGCTACCGTTAAATTGGTACACCATGATGCAAAATGGCCCGATTTTTGATGATGCCGCGCCGAAAAAGGCCCCTTTGAATCGGCCTTTGCAGCCCGTTGCAGCCCTTAGCCCCAACTTTTACACCGCCAATTTTGGCTGGGTGTGCAAGCAAGAGTGGCGGTTTGAAAAAGCCACCAAGCTGCCGCTGCGCATTAGGTTGGGCAGCACCGCGCATGTTGATTACTTAGAAGGTAAAACCCTGCATGATCGGTAGTGGTTTTCTACCAGGCCTCGTTTGGGGGCGGTTTAGGGTTATCGGTGCGCCATGCCTTGCGGCTTTCAATCTTTTGCAACTGCCGTTGTACCATCAGGTGGCTAATGTGGATGGCGGCATCGGTTTGTGGGTCGGTCAGCAGCAGTTTTTGCAGTCGGTCCTCAGGCACATCTACCCGGTAAAGCAACTGCACCAGCGCATTAAAGTTGGTATCCATAAGCTGCTGTACATATTGCGCCAGTATGGCTTCCAGCGCTTGTTGGCTCAAATTTGTTGGTAAATCTAAGTTATGGGCTTGGTTGGTGTATTGCACCAACTGGGGGTGGCTGTCTTCCATGCGGTACAAGTTTCGGTTATTCCATTACGCCTAGGCCAAACAAGGCAAAATCATATTTTACGGGGTCGGTGGGGTCCAGTTTTTTTAGGTTGTTGGTCAGTTCCAAAGCAGCCAGCCAGTCGGGTTGTTTTCGTGTAAACAAGCCGTATTGCCTGGCCGCACGGGCCACGTGGACATCCATGGGGCATACCAGTTGTGCGGGGCTAATGGTTTTCCAAAGGCCAAAGTCCACCCCAGCAGCATCGTGCCGCACCATCCAGCGCAGGTACATGCACAGCCGCTTACAGCTGCTGTTTTGCAGGGGCGAGCTCACGTGCTTTTGGGTGCGCCTAAGGTGTTCAAAGCCAAACATGTATTGCTTAAAACCAATAAGGGCATTTTCAATGTGTGCATCGCCGGGCTGCATACCGCGTGTAAAGGCCGTTTCCAGGCTGTTGTGCTGCCGATAGTGCTGTTGCAGAAATTCAATAAAAAACAACAAGTCGTCGGCATTAAAAGTGCGGTGCTTAAAGGTGAGTAAGGCTTTAAGCTGCTGCGGACCATGATGCAACACAAAATCGTGCGGGGCATGCTGCATGGCCTCCATAAGGCTTTTGCTTTTATTGATGATGGTGGTGCGGTTGCCCCAGGCAAAAATGGCAGCAAAAAAGCCGGCAATTTCAATGTCTTGCAGCTTGCTAAAGGCGTGTGGCACCACTATGGGGTCGTTGCCTATAAAACCGCGCTGGTTGTACTGGGCTTGCTTTTGGTTAAGAAAATCAATCAGCTGCGGCGTCATTCGGTTTTTGTTTTTTCCATTTGGCCACCGCTGCCAGCGCAATGGCTACCCACACCACATTTACCATAGCCGATGGGTAGGCCCCAAGGTAAATGGTATTTACTGTAAATAGCAGCCCCCCCACCAAATTGCACAGCACATACGATTTGGTGTCGGCTTTCCATTTGCCCTTAATGTTGAGGTAGTAGCTGCCTACAATGAGCAGCGAGGCTACCCAGCCCATGATGTTGATTAGAATGCGCAAACTGTTTTGTTTAGGTATAATGGCCAAAGCAGGCGTAAATATGAATTTCTTCGTCGATAACGGCATAAATTATTCTGTGCTCGTCTGTAATTCGCCGACTCCATTTACCCTTGTATTCGTGCTTCAGTAACTCGGGCTTTCCAATTCCTTCAAACGGATTGGATGCAATGGCATCGATAACCTCAATAATTTTCTTCAGAATTTTTGGATTTGTTTGTGACCAACGGACCAAGTCGGCACCGCTTCGGTCCACCAACTTAATGTCTCTTTTCATAGTGTCATCATTTTACAGAGTCACAAATTTTGATTGGCTTTCCACCCACTTTTCAATTTCCGATGCGCTGCTAAACGTCATGTACTCGCCATTTTTAAACTGTTCCTCTGCTTCCCTGATGCTTTCCCCATAATACTTTCTTACAAATTCTGTTTCGTCTGGTTCCGCTTCCACTACAATTTTTATTTTCGCGTTTCCTTTAAAAGCATTTTGTAGAACGGTGACAAAGTCGCCGGTAAGTTCTTTGGGGTCTAAAACAAAAGTCGCTTCCATCTTGCCTAAATTTATGCCATAAAATTAATACTTTCTTACCCAATGGCTGCTGCCAAATCCTCTATCAAATCCTCAGCGTCTTCAATGCCCACACTTAAGCGTATCAGGTGGTCGCTAAGCCCGTTTTTGAGGCGTTCTTCGCGTGGTATGCTGGCGTGGGTCATGCTGGCCGGGTGGTTTATAAGGCTTTCTACGCCACCCAGGCTTTCGGCCAGTGCAAATACGCTGGTGCTGCTCAGCACACGTTTGGTTTCTTCGGGGCTGTCGTTTTTAAGTTCAAAACTAATCATGCCGCCAAAGCCCCGCATTTGCTGTTTTGCAATGCTATAGCCGGGGTGGTCTTCAAAGCCCGGCCAATAAACCTTTGCTACCTTTTGATGCTGGCGCAGCCAGTGGGCTATCTTCTCGCCGTTTTGGCAGTGCTGCTGCATGCGCAGGTGCAGGGTTTTTATGCCCCTCAGCACCAAAAAGCAGTCTTGCGGCCCCGGTACAGCGCCACAGCTTTTTTGTATAAAGTACAACTCATTGCGCAGCACTTCATCGTTCATCATTAGGCAGCCCTGTATTACATCGCTATGGCCGCCAAGGTATTTGGTGGCACTGTGCATTACAATATCGGCGCCAAAATTTAGCGGGTTTTGTAGGTACGGGCTGGCAAAGGTATTATCCACACATACTTTTATGCCCTGTGGTTTTGCCAGCTGGCACACCGCCGCTATATCGGTTATGTTCATCAGTGGGTTGGTTGGCGTTTCCAGCCATACCAGTTTGGTAGCCGGGCTTATGGCAGCTGCCACCAGGCGTATCTGTGTGGTATCAACGTAGGTAAATTTTATGCCAAACTTGGCAAACACTTTGGTAAACAGCCGGTAGGTGCCGCCGTACATGTCGTTTGCTGCAATCACTTCATCGCCGGGTTGCAGCAGTTTTATTACGGCATCGGTGGCGGCTACACCGCTGCTAAACGCCAAGCCAAACCGGGCATGTTCAATGGCTGCTAAGGCAGTTTCAAGTGCAAAGCGTGTAGGGTTTTGGCTACGGGCATATTCGTAGCCCTGGTGTTGGCCGGGTGCGGATTGCACGTAGGTGCTGGTTTGGTAAATGGGCGTCATTATGGCCCCGGTGCTGGGGTCGGGGGTAGCCCCTGCGTGTACGTAGGTGGTGGCGGTTTTCATACTAACAAATACGGGTTGGGTGCAAAAGCACGGGTTATAGCAGCCTTACTTTAGGGCAAATACAAAAGGAATTTGAACCTTGGCATTCTCCCACATTATAATAAGCGAGTTGTTGTTGTCAAAGTACATGGTGAAGTACTCAATGGGGGCATCATTTTTTTGCACGGGCACTTGCAGGCGCAGCAGGTCGTTTAGGGGTTTGTAGTTAAAGGCGCCCCAGCTATACAGGTCTTTACTAATAATGATGGTCCACGATTCGGCCTGTGGTATGCAAAACAGGCTGTAGCGGCCCTTGGGTGCTTTTTTACCCCCAATGGTAGCCGCTTTAAACAGTTCGAGTTCGGTGCTTTCGTTGGCACCCAGCCGCCACAGCTCGTTGTATTTTACTTGGTCGCCAAATATTTGCCGGCCCCTACACTGCGGGCGGCTGTATATAATGCGGGCATTGGGTATGGCGGGTGCCGTACGGGTTTGAAACTTTAGAATGGGATAGCTGTAAGGGCTGTAGCACATATCCATGGGGCTGGTGTCGGGCTCGGTAGGGGTAAGTTGGGCTTTGCCGGCCATGTGTAGCAGGCACAGCAGTACTATAATTGCAAAACGCATATACTGGCTATTGTTTGGCCGCAAAGGTAACGCAAAGGCAAGTGTGGCATCTATGCACCTGCATGGGCTTGCACAAACCATTTGGCATGGGCCACCAGTGTGGGGTAAAACTGCTGGTAGCACTGCTTCAAGTGTTGCTGGTGGGTTTGCAGCACCTCTAGGGCGGGGCCGGCACTGGTAAGGTGCTGGCTGCGGCGCACCAAACCCATCAGGCTTTTTTCAATACCTGCTAGGTGCCGGTAGTTGTATAGCCAGTTTTGCTGGCGCATGTGGTTAAAAAAGGGATGCAATGCTTCGGGTATCTGCGGCATGGCTGCAAGCAAGTGGGCATACACCGTTTCCGAAAAGCGCAGCAGCTCGTTTTCGGTGGCAAAATGCTCGGGGTCGGTAGCTAAAAAATAATCAAACACCACATCTACCACGGCGCCGCTGTAAAGCCGGTAGGCTGGCCTAAACACCTGTTTGGCTTCAGCCACGGCAGCGTGTGCATCGGTAAAAGCATCAATGGAGCGGTGCAGCCTTATGCCCTGTTGTATGCCCGCTGAAAAATCGTACTGCTTTTTACCCTTTATAAAATCGCTTAGCAGGTTGCCAACGGTCCAGTGTGGGTTGTTAAAAGAAAGGTGGGCGTGGGCTAGGTAATTCATGATGTCTATAAAAGTACAGCTTTACCCACAGCTTTTGCAGAATTGAATGCCAGTGTATGGGGTTTTGGTTTGTAATCTGCTTAAAAAGCGCAACCCTGTTTGGGTGTAATGCTTGTCAGTTAATGATTTGGTAACACTGGGGTAACAATGCCATAATCCAGCACGGCCACTTTTGCGTCAAATTTATAGGGCGTGAGATTATTTAAACGGTTGTGTGCTTCAGTTCTTGTTTTAATCTGTGCAATTGGCTATTCGGCTTCTGCACAGACACTTATAAAATTCAGTGGCAAAGTATCCAATCAAAAAAACGAGCCTGTACCTGGTGCCACCATCAAAGTTCAGGGTGTACGAGAGTTGGCAGCCGACATAGAGGGCAGATACGTTATAAACCTTCCTACGGGTAAATACACATTTGTGATAACTGCTACGGGCTACAAAGAAAAAATTATTGAAGACATTGAAGTAAAGGTGGGTGGAGACAACATACTGGATGTTGTATTGGAAGATGGCCGCAAGCAACTGGAAAGTGTGGTGGTAAGGGTGAGCAGAAAATTCGAAAACACCAATGCTTTGCTGAGCCAGCAAAAAAATAACCCTTCTCTTTCTAGCGGAATAGCTGCCGATTTTATCAGGCGCACCCCCGATAAAAATACCGGCGACATCCTAAAGCGTGTTTCGGGTGCTTCGGTGCAGGGAAACGGGTTTGTGGTGGTACGCGGTCTTAGCGACCGGTATAATGCTGCCACCATCAATGGTGCACAGCTTCCCAGTACCGAACCCGATCGCAAATCGTTCTCTTTCGACGTTATACCTGCTTTACTTGTTGACCAAATTGTAGTAAACAAGACTGCTACACCCGAAATTAGTGGTGAGTTTGCCGGCGGCCTTATTGAGGTAAAAACAAAGGATGTACCAACCCAGGATTTACTATCGGTAGGTGTTAGTTTTGGCTTTAACACCAACAGTGTTTTTAAAGACTTTATAAGCAACCAACGCGGCAATACCGATTGGTTGGGATATGATGATGGCCGCAGAAACATACCCGCGGGCTTTCCCGGCGACCGGCAGGCTTATTCTGAACTGGCAGAGCGTTCGGGTGGCGTTAACAATCAAATTGCTGCCAGCAAGCTTTTCCGGTCCGATGTTTACAACCAAGTACAATCTCAGGCTGCACCCATCCAAACCTACAACATTTCTTATGGCATTGGCCGTAGGTTCAAAAATCAGTCGTCGTTCGGCCTGGTATTTGCCGCCAATTATCGCAATGCTCAAATGCTTTATCAGGTTGACCGCGGCTTGTTTCTATTTGATGGCGACCCCCTGCGTCGATTTAATGACGATCAAAATAAGTATGCAACCAGCTTTGGCGGCTTGTTAAACCTTACCTATCAAACCAAATCCACTAAAATCTCTTTCAAGAATTTAGTGAATCAAAATTTTGAAGACAACTACTACAACCGCACGGGCCGCAATCTTCAAGATAACCTCGACCTTCGGTTCAACAGCAGTTTTGCCAATCAACGCACATTGTATTCCGGCCAGTTAGAAGGCGAACAACGCCTTGGTAAAAAAGGCGTTATTTTAAAGGCCAGCGGCAACTTAAGCTACAACTTTAAAACCCAGCCCGATTTAAGAACGGTTTCTTACTTCCGCCGTGGCGGCACGCCCGATCCTTTTCAGGTTATACTCGATGAATCAATACGGTTTTTCAGCAACCTCTCCGACTATGGTTTTGGTGGCAGCACCCAGTTGGTGGTGCCATTTACACTGGCCAAAGAAAAGCAAACTTTTAAAGTAGGCGCCTCTACGCTGCTTCGTCTTCGCGATTTTGAAGCCCGAAATTTCCGCTACATCGATGCGTTTACCCTGGCCCCTGGCCTTAACACCCAGCCCTTCAATACCATTTTCTCAAACCAAAATGTGAGCGCCAATGGGTGGAAGCTGGATGAGATAACCCAGCGTGAAGACAAATACTTTGGTGTATCGGGCCTCACGAGTGGCTACTTTATGTTCGACAATAAGTTTGGCAAAGTGCGGTTGGTTTGGGGTGCCCGTGCCGAAAATTTTCAGCAGGTACTCAAGAGCCGCCGATCCGATTTGGCCAGCGTAAAAATAAACACCGAAAAACTGGACATACTGCCATCGGTAAATTTTACGTACAACATCAACCAAAATCACCTTATTCGTGCTGCAGGTTCGGTTACTGTAGCCCGCCCCGAGTTTAGAGAGATTGCACCGTTTTCGTTTTTTGATTATGTAGAAAATTACTCAGTAGTAGGCGATACCAACCTCAAGCGCAGCCGAATCATAAATGGCGATGTGCGCTACGAGTGGTACCCAAAGGCTGGCGAATCGGTTTCTTTTGGGGTGTTTGTTAAGCAGTTCGACGATCCCATTGAACTAAGAGCAAACTCGGCCGGCGCCCTTACCCGTAGGCAGTATCAGTATCAAAATGCCGATGAGGCATTGACCTATGGCTTTGAAGTAGAGGCCAGAAAAGGGCTTGATTTTTTTGGCAGGCAATTTAAAGACTTCAATCTTTTTGCCAATTTTACTTACATCCGCTCAAACGTAAAACTGGCTACGGTTACCTCTGGCGGTGCCGCAGTTGATTTTGACCGGCCCCTGCAAGGACAAAGCCCTTACCTCATCAACCTTGGTGTGCAATACAATCAGGCAAAAGGCAATTGGAATGGATCACTGCTTTATAACCGCATTGGCCAACGGCTATATTTAGTGGGCGGTCGCGATTTTGGTTTGTTCGATATTTATGAGCGCCCCCGTGATGTGCTTGACTTACAAATATCCCGAAAGGTATTGAATCGTCGTGGCGAAATCAAACTCACCGTGTCCGACATCTTAAACAACAGCTTCTATTTCTACGAAAACGTTGACGATAAAAAAGCATTCAAAAGCACCACCGATCGCTTATTCTATTCCTTTAAGCCAGGCACCACATTCACCTTTGGCTTCACCTACGATTTTATAAAGTAAACCTGTAAACAAATAACAAAAAGCAATATTTTCTGTATGAAAAAATTGATAATTGCTGCGTTTTCTGCAGTACTAATGACAGCCTGTGTAAAGGTTGATTTTAATGAAACCATTAACCAAGGTGGTGGCGGTGGTACCAATCCTGGCGACACCATTCCCGCCGTACTTACCGGGCGCATTGACAGAAACCTAACCCTGCCCAAGGGTAAGTACAGGTTGCGTGGTTTTGTATATGTGGGCAATGGTGCCACACTCACTTTTGCACCCGGCTGTGTTGTGTTGGCGGTTACCAGCGAAAAGTCGGCACTTATCATTGAGCAAGGGGGCAAACTTGTAGCCGATGGCGTTCCTAATGATCCCATTGTGTTTACCAGCGATAAACCCAAGGGCCAACGTCGCGAGTTCGACTGGGGTGGCATTTCAATCTGCGGATTGGCACCAACCAACCGTCCTCTTGTGCCAGCCCCCATTACCGAGGGCGGCAGCAACCGGCCCTACGGCGGCACTGCTGCTGGCGACAACAGCGGCATTCTGCGCTACGTGCGGGTTGAATTTGCAGGGGTTACTGCCGAAAACAACAGCGAATTAAATGGCATTACATTTTATGGTGTGGGTGCCGGTACCATTGTTGAAAATGTAATGACCTCCTACTGCGGCGATGATGGTTTTGAATTCTTTGGCGGTACTGTAAACTGCAAAAACCTCATCTCTTTTGCCAGCGGCGACGATGATTTCGACTTCGACTTTGGATACAACGGTCAAATTCAGTTTGCCGTAAGCCTGCGTGATAAGTATAGCGATGACGATGACGCCAATCAAATAGAGTGCGATAACGACGCTAGCGGAACTGCTGCTACGCCCTTTACCCGCCCTGTTTTGTCAAACTTTACGCTTATTGGCCCTGCCGATACTTCTGGCATTGGCACCAACGGTTCGCGCCACCGCTTTGGCAATAGATGGAGAAGAAATACGCGTTTTGAAATTAGAAACTCTGTCATCATAGGTCAGCGCGACTTTGCTTTCTATGTAGAAAACGACCCCACCATCGATGCTTTTGTTCTGGGTGAGAGTGTTGCTCGCAACAATATTTTGGGTTCGTTTAGGCAGCCTACTTATGGCAGCAGCAACAATGCCAGGCTACCGGTTGATTCCATGATGCGGGTGCTAACCAGAACCGGAAACAGCTTTATTGCCAACAGAGATTCTGCCTACCTCACCAGTGCGTTTAACCTCAATAACCCTAACTTCTTACCAGCTGCTAACTCGCCAGCACTCACCGGTGCCAATTACACTGGCCTCAGTGCTTTTTTTGCAACCGGTACCTTTCGCGGTGCATTTGGCACTGTCAATTGGACCGCCCCCTGGGCCAATTGGAATCCCCAGAACACCGATTATTAAGCACAGCCACACTGTTGTATAAAAAAAACCGCTGTCCTGCAGCGGTTTTTTATTTTTGCCGTCCATTTTTTTCTAAAAACAAATACCACCCATCATGTCCAAAGGTCCCGTAAGCCAGTTTATAACCCACCACTACCGCCACTTTAATGCTGCCGCGCTGGTAGATGCTGCCAAGGGCTACGAAACCCACCTGCTCGAAGGCGGAAAGATGCTGGTGAGCCTGGCCGGTGCCATGAGCACCGCCGAGCTGGGTGTAAGCCTTGCCGAAATGATACGGCAAGACAAAGTAGCCATCATCAGTTGCACCGGTGCCAACCTAGAAGAAGACGTAATGAACCTGGTGGCCCACAGCCACTACAAGCGCATACCCAACTACCGCGATCTTACCCCGCAAGACGAATGGGACCTGCTGGAAAACCACTACAACCGCGTTACCGATACCTGCATACCCGAAGAAGAGGCTTTTAGGCGCTTGCAAAAGCACCTGGTTAAGCAGTGGAACCAAGCCGAAGCCGCTGGCGAACGCTTTTTCCCGCACGAGTTTTTGTACAAAACCGTGCTAAGTGGCGAGTTGGAGCAGTACTACGAAATAGACCCCAAAAACAGCTGGATTGTAGCTGCCGCCGAAAAAAATCTGCCCATCGTGGTGCCCGGCTGGGAAGACAGCACCACCGGCAACATTTTTGCCAGCTACGTCATTAAGGGCCAGCTGCAAGCCAGTACGGTAAAAAGCGGCATCGAGTATATGGTATGGCTGGCCGATTGGTACCGTGCCAACAGCGGTGGCAAGGGCGTAGGCTTCTTTCAAATTGGCGGTGGCATTGCCGGCGATTTCCCCATTTGCGTGGTACCCATGATGTACCAAGATCTGGAGTGGCACGATGTGCCTTTTTGGAGCTATTTCTGCCAAATAAGCGATAGCACCACCAGCTTCGGCAGCTACAGCGGTGCCGTACCCAACGAAAAAATTACTTGGGGCAAGCTCGACATCCACACGCCAAAATACATTGTAGAAAGCGATGCAACCATAGTGGTACCATTAATTTTTGCCTATTTGCTAGGCTGGTAAGCCCTGCCGGCTGGCCAACGCTTCCCAAGCCCAAGGCACGCACAAGTACAAGCACTCCACCACACGCCTACGCACCAGCAGCACGCTGCCATGCGTAGGCGTTTAGCAGCCTTGCCAGCGGCACAGCGCTAGTCCATTGGGCCCCGGCCCTAGGCCAAGCTTGGTAGTACACTGCGCAAATTGCCACAAAGCCTTAATTTGCGCAATGCAGTTTGTATTACTTCTGTTTCAGCACAACCATGCTTGGCTGGCCCCCGAAAACGGTTTGCCCCTCAGCAGCCTCAACCTGCCCAACACCATCGAGGCCGTCCACAACGATGTGTGCTGGCAGTTGCAGGTTATAAGTTACGAAGCCCACAGCACCGCGCTGGTGGCCGAGGTAAGCAATTACAACTACCCCTTCCAGCAGTTTTTGCCCCAGCAGTTGCAGTGGCTCGATACCACAGAAATCACCAGCATCCGCTTTTTGCGGCTCAGCACCCCGCAGCTATTGTGGCACGTGGTGTTCCAGCGTGTCAACCCCGATTTACCTGGCTCTGCCGATGCACCACCAGCCCCGCAGCCGTTTACGCCATCCTTTACCCAGCCCCAGGCCACACCGCATACACTGGCGCCCGCCACAGAACCCGCCAGCATGCCGCTGGGCATCATTTGGCAGCAAACCTACAAGGTGCCGCTGCAAAACATTCGGTTCGGCTTTGGCAATGCCAGCATGGTGTTTTACGTAGAGCCGCTCATGCAGCAAGAGGCGTTTCACATCGAAAACATACACCTGCGGCCCGAGTTTGATGCCGTAAAAGACTATTTCTGGAAAAAACTGGGCGGCAAACAAATTGAGGTTACCGTTTGGGTAGAGCACCTGGCCGATGGCACTTACCAAAACCACGCAAAGGCCAAAGCACTGGCCAAAATAGATGCCAATTTCATCGAAAGCATCCGGTTCGAACTGGTGCGCAAGGTCTTTAAAACCAGAATAGACGCCGAAATAAACAAAGCCCTCTTTACCCCCGATGAGTTGCTGGGCCAGTTTAACCGCAACCTGCCCGGCATGGGCAGTTTTTACGACGATTCTAGCAATCTTTTCGACGATTTGCTGTCCGTGCAAAGCGCCAAGCACTACAAGCACCTGCGCTACCTCAGCACCCTCCACGCCGCCGATACCATGAAACTCCGCTTCGTATTACAGCCATTTTCATTCATCTTTCTCATAAAAGGCCAGCACCAGTTTCATTTGGTGTGGGAAACCCTCGATAGCCAGGAAGCCACCTATCTGTGGCATACCGAAAAAAACCTGCAAGCCCTCAAAGTGCAGCTCAACCAG
>RDXD01000107.1 GCA_004292575.1 Bacteroidota bacterium | reverse complement strand
CCGATTATCTGGATAACGTACTGAATTTGGACAATGTCTATCCGGATGTAACGGAAAACTGCGGTACTTTCACCCAGGTGTACATCGATACCTGGAATGATTTGGCCTGCGGCCAAGGCTTCAACGGGGTCACTGATTTGAGCGCCTACGTAACACGTAAGTGGACGGTCACAGATAACAGCGGCAATAGCAGCACCTGTATCCAGTTCATCTACTTCAAACGCCTGCACATCTCTGATGTAGCATTCCCGGATGAATTTGTGATTTCCTGCAATGGCAATATCAATACCGATCCATCTGTAACGGGTGCTCCGTATGTAACCTTTGGTACCCAGGAATACTCCTTGTTCCCGAATGGCACTTTCTGCGAAATGCAGGCTGCCTACACGGATCAAGTACTTCCTGTGTGCGATGGCACATACAAAATCCTGCGTACCTGGACGGTGGTCGACTGGTGCTTACCCACCACGCCGTTCCCACCCCTTCAAAACCCAGTGTACTACATCCAGTTGATCAAAGTACAGGATGATCAGGGCCCAGCGATGGTATGCCCTGCCAACCTGACGGTGACCACAGATCCATTCAACTGCTGTGCTACGACGAACCTGCCTGATATTATCCTGGAAGATAACTGCTCCAGAATCAATAGCATCGGTGGTATGGTGACAACCTTCGATCCCTACACAGGCGAACAAACAGGTATGTACCCGATCAGCGGTAGTTTAACCAATTTCCCAGGCAACAACCTGTGGGACCTGGATACACTGGGCGCTTGGGGCTTTACCAACTGCCTTCCAGTAGGCGCCCACCGGGTGACCTATGTTGTAGAAGACAATTGCGGCAACACCAGCACATGTACCTTCCGCCTGACCGTGGCCGATTACATCCCGCCAACCGCGGCATGTGACGAATACACCGTGGCTTCTATCACCTGGGATGATCCATTCGATTGCTACACCCCGGCCGATGGCTGCGATGGTGCAGGCGTAGCCTGGATCAGGGCAACCACCTTCGATGATGGTAGCACGGATAACTGCAACAACTTGAAATTCACCGTTCGTCGCATGGCGCCTTACAGCGAATGTATCACGAACCTGGAGGATTGCGAACAACCAACAGCTACGAACGAACAAGATTCCATCAAGTTCTACTGCTGTGAAGTAGGTACCACCCAAACAGTGATCCTGCGGGTGTACCAGGTAGACGTGAACGGTGTGATCATGAACGGTCCGGACGGCGACCCACTGTACAACGAATGTATGGTACAAGTGGAAGTACAAGACAAGATCAAACCGGCTTGCGTTCCACCAGCGAACGTAACGGTATCTTGCGAGAACTTCGACCCAAGCCTGTGGGCGTACGGCAAAGCCCAACCATCAGATAACTGCTGTTTGGATGAATCAAAAGTGTACCAGGACCAGTGCGGTTTGACCCACACTGCTTCCCTCACCTTGTTTGATACGCTGTGTAACAAAGGCACGATCACGCGCACCTTCCGTGCATTTGATTGCCATGGTCAATCCAGCCAGTGCACCCAACGTGTTGTGGTGAACTACAAACAAGATTACTTCGTACGTTTCCCCAACGACGTGATCGTATCTACTTGTGACGGTACGGGTACCTACGGTGCGCCAACCTTCTTTGGTGAAGATTGCGAATTGTTGGGCGTATCTTTCGAAGACCAGGTGTTTACGGTGGTACCAGATGCTTGTTACAAAATCGAGCGTACCTGGACGATCATCAACTGGTGCACATACAACCCGAACCTGCCTTGCATTGATGTTCCTAACCCGAACCCCAATGCAATCACGAATCATCCAACGAACCTGCCTGGCCCAACCGTATCTGCGCTTGGAACAGCAGCACCTTGGAATCCAACGGTGGTAAGGATCAATCCAACGGATCCAACAGCAACCAACTACTCTGTATTCTACGACGCGAACGCGAATTGCTACAAGTACAAACAGATCATCAAAATAGTTGATACCCAGGATCCAACGGTTCAATGCCCTGCATCTCCGGTTGAATACTGCGATCTGTCTGCCAACGATCCACAACTGTGGAACGAAATGTACTGGTGGGATAATGTGATTTCTTCACATGACTTGTGCGAAGGCGACACTGATTTGTCTATCACTGCAACCGACGCATGTTCTGGTTCTAACATCAACTTCCGCTACCTGTTGTTCCTTGATTTGGACGGCGACGGTGTGATGGAAACAGTGGTTAGCAGCACGAACCTGCCAGGCGTGAACAACGTACAATTCGGCAACGCCGGCAACCCGAACTACACAGGTGGAACACCCCGTGCATTTGACGGTCGCCCAGTACCATTCAACCAGAAATGGCGTTTTGGTATCGACTGGACAACCAGCGGTACAAGCGCTACTGCGAAAGTACGTTTCGACAACCT
>RDXD01000106.1 GCA_004292575.1 Bacteroidota bacterium | reverse complement strand
GTACCACCTGACCCGGCTTGCCCATAAAGTCATTAGCAATAAGCCACTCCCTTACAAATTCTTTACTCAGCTGCTGTTGCTGTTGGCCCGCCCGCTGGCGCTCTTCAAAGCCATCGGCGTAAAAGTACCGGCTGCTGTCGGGGGTGTGAATTTCGTCCATTAAGAAGATGGTATCGCCAATTTTGCCAAACTCATATTTGGTATCTACCAAAATAAGACCCTGACGGGCTGCCATGGCTTTTCCCCTTTCAAAAAGTGCGTAGGTGTAGGCCTCCATGGTGGCATAGTCGGCGGGCGTCACCAGTTCTTTAGCCAAAATATCTTCTCGGCTAATGTCCTCATCATGGCCCTCGGTGGCTTTGGTACTTGGCGTAATGATGGGCGAGGGCAGAAAATCGTTTTGGTGCAATCCATTGGGCAGCGGCACACCGCAAAGGCTGCGAAGCCCACTGTTGTAAGTGCGCCACGCATGCCCGGTAAGGTTACCCCTAATTACCATTTCTACCCTAATGGGCACACAGGTTTTACCAAGGCTAACATGCGGCGCCGGGGCAGAAAGCCACCAGTTGGGACAAATATCGGTGGTGGCTTGCAGCATATAGGCTGCTATTTGGTTTAATACCTGCCCCTTAAAAGGTATGGGCTCGGGCAGTATTACATCAAATGCCGAAATGCGATTGCTGGCCACCATTACCAGCAGCCCATTGGGTAGGGTGTACACATCACGTACCTTACCGCTATAAAAATCTTGTACGCCAGTAATATTGAGTTGCATTTTGATACAAAAATTCAAAAGATTAAATAAATCAACGGCCGCTAAGTTGCAACATTTCCCCAACCAACAGCCCTTGTCACAAAGAAACGTGAAAAAAACTGTGTTTGAACTGCACGCTTTTCAAGACTTTGTTGTAATGTTGTATGCCATTATAGCATAAAAAAACGCTAACTAATTGATTATGAAACAATTGCTTGCTCGACCCCTTCTTGGGGTCATCTTCAGTTTATTTACCTCTGTAGTCTTTTCACAAAGCATTACCATTAGGGGTACCATTCAAGACGAAAAAACAAAAGAAACCATCCAGTCGGTGTCGATTGTGGTAACCGGGACCGGAACCGGGACTTATACCGACGCCAGCGGGGCTTTCACCTTGGTTACCAAGCAAAAACTGCCGTTTAGCCTCGAAATTTCCGCAGTGGGTTTCGAGAGTAAAACGATTAAGGTAACCGACCTTACGCCTTTAACCGTGATGTTAGCGCCCAGTTCTGCGCTTGGTCAAGAGGTAGTGGTGTCGGCCACGCGTACGCCCAGCCGCATCTTAGAATCGCCGGTAAGCATTGAGCGCATTAGCGCCGCTAACATGCGCACCACGCCATCTGTTAGCTACTACGACATCTTAGCATCTTTAAAAGGTGTTGGTATGGTAACGGCGTCGCTTACCTTTAAAACGCCCACTACCAGGGGCTTCAACAGCAGTGGCAACCTTCGCCTTAACCAAATTGTTGACGGTATGGACAACCAGGCTCCAGGCCTCAATTTTTCTGTAGGTACAATTGTAGGTCCTACAGAGCTTGATGTGGACAATGTGGAGCTTTTACCCGGCGCGTCTTCCTCACTCTATGGCCCAGGTGGTATGAACGGTACCCTGCTTATCAATACCAAAAATCCTTTTAAGTATCAGGGTCTATCATTCCAAGTAAAAACAGGCCTTATGCACATGGACCGCAGCCAGCGGGATATTTCACCGTTTTTTAATTGGTCGGTACGATATGCGCAAAAAGTAGGGTCGAAATTTGCCTATAAAATAGGTGCTGAATTGCTGCAGGCAAAAGACTGGTTGGCTAACGACAACCGCAATTATTCCCGGAATGGGGTTTTAGGTAAGACCATTGCGGGAACCCGCGATACCGACCCCAACTACGACGGTGTAAACGTTTATGGAGACGAGACTACCGTAAACCTTCGTACGGTACTTAATGGCGTTGCCGGATCTTTTCCACCATGGGGAGGCTATATCAGCACCCTGCCTGCCAACATACCTGTAAGCCGCACCGGCTACAGCGAGCGGGAAGTGGCCGACCCCAATACGCTTAGCGCAAAGTTTAATGGAGCTATTCACTATAAACTCACCAATAATATTGAAGCGGTGCTAGCGGGCCACGTGGGCTTTGGTACTACCGTTTACACCGGCAGCGATCGCTACAGCCTAAAAGATTTTAAAATTGGACAATTTAAGTTTGAATTGAACAGCACCCACTGGAATCTGCGGGCTTACACCACACAAGAAAATAGTGGTGGCAGCCATAACCTCACCATTGCCACCCAGCTATTTAATGAAGCTTGGAAACCTAGCACGCAATGGTATCCCCAGTATGCTATTGCTTATATGAATGCTAAGTTGGGTGGCCGTACCGAT
>RDXD01000463.1 GCA_004292575.1 Bacteroidota bacterium | reverse complement strand
GGGCTAAAATCTCTGATGCACTGTTGCCCAAAATCACATATACGTCTAAACGCCCGGCCACAAAGCCGGCCTCCATAGTTTCTGGTATAGTTTTTCCAAAATCAATGTAGCCTTTGGCCGGATTATCGAAAAACAGGCCATAACCGCCACTGCCCATCACAAAAGGCACGCTATAGTTAAGTGCATTGGCATTGAGCTCATAAGCATATTGGGGCTGATTGTACAGCACAATTCGCTGGCCATTGCGCTGCATGGGCAGGGTTCGTTCGCCGCCACCATGCCAAATGGTACCAGTGGGCATAAGGTGGCGCATGCCCCGCACATGCCCACTATCAAAGCCAACAAACTGCAGCACTTTGCCGTTGGGTAGCACTAGCCGGGCTTCGCCGCCGTCTTGGGTTAGGCCAAACCCAGCTGCCAATGTAGGCTGGTTGGTGATTAACTTGGGCAAAACCTTGTTTGGCCAAAGCACCGCATCGCTTATTTGCTCGGCGCGGTCGAGCGCAGCATGCTGCCAAGTAAGCTGCACCACATTGGCGTTAAAAATTTTATACGACCAGTTGCCCGCAGGCAACGGTTGGGCTGCAGCCAACAAAGGGCTGCAACAGAGCAAGGACAAAAGCAGGCGAAGTGGCATGGCTGCAATGGTTAAAAAATGGCAGATACTTACAGCAAGGATAACAAAAAAAACGGCTATTCAACACTTGTGCAAATTCATAGTTTGCCCAAACGCTTTGGCACGGCCCTAGGCAGCCTATATTTCGGCGATAAGCCTAGCTAAACCCATATATGGTGCCGAGTGCGACCGAGCAATTGATGCTTAGCCCAAAGCAGGTGTTAGGGATAAGAATTTAACAGGCATTTTTTTTGATTTTGCATGGTTTTGTAGCACCAATAACCTACTTTCGCCAGCTCAATTGTGCTAACAATACCGTCTTTGCAAAAAAAATTTATTGATTTTCAAGCAGTTATGCCACTCCTTAAATGATTTCCGCCGTTCATTTTTGGAAGGGATAGTGTATTGTTGGTACTTACCATAAAATTTTGAATACCGTATGGCTCTCAAAAAAGACAACCGACCCAAATCAAATTTCAGCAGCATTACCATTAGCCTTGCTAGCCCCGACAGCATTTTGGAGCGTAGCCATGGCGAGGTGCTGAAGCCAGAAACCATTAACTATCGCACCTACAAACCCGAGCGTGATGGCCTGTTTTGCGAGCGCATTTTTGGTCCCGTAAAAGACTACGAATGTGCTTGTGGTAAGTATAAGCGCATACGCTACAAAAACATTGTGTGCGACCGCTGTGGTGTGGAAGTAACCGAGAAGAAAGTGCGCCGCGAGCGCATGGGTCACATCAAGTTGGTGGTACCTGTGGTGCACATTTGGTATTTTAAAAGCCTGCCCAACAAAATTGGCTACCTGCTTGGCATGAGCAGCAAAAAGCTGGAGACCATTGTTTACTACGAACGCTATGTGGTGGTAAAGGCGGGTATCCGTGCCGATAAAGGTCAAAATTACGGCGACCTGCTTACCGAGGAAGAGTACCTTGATATTGTAGAAGCATTACCCAAGGAGAATCAGTACCTCAGCGACGACGACCCCAACAAATTTATAGCCAAAATGGGGGCCGAAGCCATCAGCGATTTGCTTAATGGCCTTGACCTTGACCAATTGAGCTACGACCTGCGCCATTCGGCTGCCAACGAAACCAGCCAGCAGCGCCGGGCCGATGCCCTAAAGCGTTTGAGCGTGGTGGAAGCATTTAGAGATGCCAGCACACGCATTACCAACCGCCCCGAGTGGATGGTGATGCAATACATTCCCGTAATCCCGCCCGAGCTGCGCCCCTTGGTGCCGTTGGATGGCGGACGCTTTGCATCCAGCGATTTGAACGACCTTTACCGCCGCGTTATCATTCGGAACAATCGCCTGAAACGCCTGTTGGAGATAAAAGCGCCCGAGGTGATTTTGCGCAACGAAAAGCGCATGTTGCAAGAAGCCATTGACAGCTTGTTTGACAACAGCCGCAAATCGAATGCGGTAAAAGCCGAAGGTGGTCGCGCCCTAAAAAGCCTTAGCGATGTGCTAAAAGGCAAGCAAGGACGCTTTAGGCAGAACCTGTTGGGTAAGCGGGTTGACTACAGTGGCCGTTCGGTTATTGTGGTAGGACCAGAGTTAAAACTGCACGAGTGTGGTTTGCCAAAAGATATGGCCGCCGAGCTGTTTAAGCCATTTATTATTCGCAAACTTATAGAGCGCGGCATTGTAAAAACCGTAAAGAGTGCCCGCAAGCTGGTGGATAGAAAGGAAGCCGTGGTTTGGGATATTCTGGAAAATATATTGAAAGGGCACCCAATTATGTTGAATCGTGCCCCTACCCTGCACCGCCTGAGTATTCAGGCATTTCAACCGCGTTTAATTGAAGGAAAAGCCATACAGCTGCACCCCTTGGTAACCAGTGCATTTAACGCCGACTTTGACGGTGACCAAATGGCCGTGCACGTACCGCTGAGCAACGCTGCCATTTTAGAGGCGCAATTGCTGATGTTGAGTTCGCACAACATTTTGAACCCACAAAATGGTACGCCCATTACTCTACCTAGCCAGGACATGGTATTGGGCCTATACTATATAACCAAAGGCAAAAAGAGTACCGAAACCGAAGTAATGCGCGGCGAGGGCAAAAGCTTTTACAGTGCCGAAGAGGTGATTATTGCCCTAAACGAGAAGCGCATTGATTTGCATGCACAAATAAAAGTGCGTGTAAATGTGCGCAACAAGCAAGGTATTTTAGAGAAAACGTTGCTGGATACCACAGTAGGCAGGGTGCTTTTTAACCAATTTGTACCCGAAGAGGTAGGTTACATTAACGCACTGCTTACCAAGAAGAGTCTGCGGGAAATAATTGGTAACATCGTAAAAATCACCAACGTACCCAAGGCTGCCAAATTCTTGGACGAGATTAAAACGCTGGGTTTCCGCATGGCCTTCCGTGGCGGACTTAGCTTTAGCATCAACGATCTTATAATTCCTGATGCCAAAGCCCAGCTGCTGGAAAATGCCAAAGCCGAGGTGGACGAAGTGTGGGATAACTACAACATGGGCCTTATTACCAACAATGAGCGTTACAACGCCATTGTGGATATCTGGAGCCGTGTAGATACCCGCATTACCGAGACACTCATTTACGAAATGGCCAACGATAAGCAGGGCTTCAACTCTGTGTACATGATGCTAGACAGCGGTGCCCGCGGTAGCAAGCAGCAGGTAAAGCAGCTGGCCGGGATTCGTGGTTTGATGGCCAAGCCCCGCAAAAGCGGCAGCACCGGCAGCGAAATCATTGAAAATCCCATTCTCTCAAACTTTAAGGGTGGCCTAAACGTGTTGGACTACTTCATTAGTACCCACGGTGCCCGCAAAGGCTTGGCCGATACCGCACTTAAAACCGCAGATGCCGGCTACTTGACCCGCCGACTGGTGGATGTGGCCCAAGACGTGGTGATAAGCGAGGAAGACTGCGGCACATTGCGTGGCATTGCTACCAGTGCCCTAAAAGACAACGAAGATGTAATTGAACCACTAAGCGACCGTATAGAAGGCCGTACAAGCTTGCACAACGTTTACCACCCGCTTACCGACGAACTTATTGTGGGTGCAGGTGAAGAAATAACCTACGAGCTAGCCAACTATATTGAAGAAGTAGGCATAGAAATAGTGGAAATACGCAGCGTACTTACTTGCGAGAGCAAGCGTGGCGTATGTGTAAACTGCTATGGTAAGAACTTGGCCACCGGTTACACCGCTCAAAAAGGTGATGCCGTGGGCATTATTGCCGCCCAAAGCATTGGCGAACCAGGTACCCAGCTTACCCTGCGTACCTTCCACGTGGGTGGTGTGGCCAGCGGAACAGCGGTAGAAAGTACACTGAATGCCAAATTCGACGGTACCATACAGTTTGATGGTCTGCGCACCGTAGCCAGCAGCAATGCCAATGGCGACAAGGTACAGATTGTAATTGGCCGGACGGGTGAAGTACGTATTACCGACGAAAAAGCCGACCGTTTGCTGATAACCAACAACGTTCCTTATGGCTCGACCCTAGCGGTAAAAAATGGCCAGAAAATTAAAAAAGGCGATGTGATTTGCAGCTGGGATCCGTTTAACAACGTGATTGTGGCCGAGCAGCAGGGCGTTATTCAATTCGATGGCATCTTAGACGGCATCACCTACCGCGAAGAAAGCGATGACCAAACCGGACACCGCGAAAAAGTGGTAATTGAAACAAAAGACAAAACCAAGATACCGGCACTGATGGTGCAGGGCAAAGACCTTAAAATGTACAACCTTCCTGTGGGTAGCCACATTGCGGTTGACGAGAGCCAAGAGGTAATAGCCGGTCAGGTGTTGGCAAAAATTCCCCGTGTACTGGGTAAGCTGCGCGACATTACCGGTGGCTTGCCCCGTGTAACTGAACTTTTTGAAGCCCGAAACCCCAGCAATCCTGCCATTGTGAGCGAAATAGATGGTGTGGTAAGCTTTGGAAACATAAAACGTGGTAACCGCGAACTGGTTGTAGAGAGCAAAGACGGTACTACCAAAAAGTACTTGGTGCCGCTAACCCGCCAGGTTTTGGCACAGGATGGCGACTTTGTAAAGGCTGGAACACCGCTTAGCGATGGCTCTACTGCACCTGCCGACATACTGAGCATTAAAGGTCCGTTTGCAGTGCAAGAATATGTGGTGAACGAAATACAAGAAGTTTACCGCTTGCAGGGTGTGCGCATTAATGACAAGCACATTGAAGTGATTGTGCGCCAAATGATGAAGAAAGTAGAAATTGTGGATGCTGGCGATACCCGCTTCCTAGAAGAAGATTTAGAGGACAGGTTCGACTTTAACGAAGAAAACGACCGCATCTACGACAAAAAAGTAGTAACCGACAACGGTGAGAGCAGCAAGTTTAGGGTTGGGCAAATTGTAAGCCTGCGCGAACTGCGGGAGGAAAACAGCGTAATGCGCCGTGCCGACAGAAAGCTGGTGGAGGTACGCGATGCAAACCCCGCTACTGCCAAACCCGTGCTGCTGGGTATTACCAAAGCATCATTGGGCGTACCAAGCTGGATTTCGGCTGCGTCGTTCCAGGAAACTACAAAAGTGTTGAGCACTGCCGCCATACACGGCAAGCGCGACGACATGATAGGCCTAAAAGAAAACGTAATTACAGGCCACGCCATACCGGCAGGCACTGGCTTGCGCGACTTCGACAATTTGATTGTGGGCAACAAAGAAGAATATGCCCTACTAAGCACTACCCGCGAAGCCATGAGCTTTGACGACGAAGAATAAACAAGTAGTAAAAAAGCGCTTAAGGCTGTCTCTCTTCAGAGGCAGCCTTTTTTTGCTCCAATGCTTTTTCAAAGCGGCACCAAAGCTCAAAACAACACAACGGGGGCATATCAAATAGACGGCCGGTGCTATAAGTTAAAATTCGCTTTATATCAACACACCACAAGCGCATTACGCTTTCTACCCTAAAGTGTGCTTTTGTTGCCTACAACAACGATAACGGGCGTGTAAAATCCAGCAAAGGCAGGCTTGCCTTGCCAAAGCAACCCTACGGGAAGTAACAAAAAACGTAAGGAAAATTTTGAAGGATAAGATGGCAGGTAAGAAGATGTGGAGGATAAACAAAAAGAAGCATACCTGCGGCTGTAAGCACTTCGAGTCAGATACAATCCAAAAAGGACTGCAAATCATGGTGAGGGCGCAACCCGCTAGCATGTTTCAACCTTACACAGTTGCAGCCATAGTTATAGCAACCGCCACCCCCCTCGGCAAGTGACAGGCACAGCCACTGCTGAAACACAAAAAGTATAATGAAAACTGACAACCTACCTAAAACAAGAACGCTTTACAACAGTTACAACCAATTAAGGTAGTCTTTTACCACCAAAATTTAAAAAAATGATGGTTGCTAAGCGCAACTTGATTTCGGCAAAAATATAAACGAAAGCGCACTTTGCGGCTCTGCCCATTGCACAAATGGTGCTGTTTGGGGTGCTTGTTGTTGCCCCAAACGAGCTTCCAACTTGCGTTCCTAAAAAGCTATCCCAGCCCATATGCTGCTAAAGTGCCGCTTTGCTAGAGCGCTCTTGACCACCCAAAATACCCCCATTCCATTAAAAAGCTATTCACCTATGTGATGAGCCTTTATGGCAGCGTAAGTTGGTTACCATGCTCCTCAACATAGGCGGCAATCCTTATGGTCACAAATACATCCCATTTTGTTTGTGCTAATTAATGGCCGCGGTTAAGGAAATCCGTTTGGCCAGCAGGATAAAAGCACAGTCGATGTTTCGCCATTTGGGTGATTCACACCAACAAAAAGGCTCCCTGCTCAAAAAAACAGGGCTTTGGTACACAACATGCGTTTTTTGCTATCTGCTATAGTATCTTTACCCCACGGTGAATAACACCCTAATAGCACGCCTTGGCACGCCGACAGACGAGAAAGATAACGATTACGTATTACACTAACGGCTTGTAAGCAATTATGGTATTTGAAATTTGCGATTGTATGAAAAAAATGTCCAAGGCTTCTCCGAGAAAAGTCTAAAACCCGAAAGCAAACATCTGCAACATCGTATCACTTTTAAACAGATTAACCCTTAAATATTCTGGCATGAAAACAAAGTATGTGATAAAACTGGCCGTGATAGGCTGCCTTTTTTTTGCCGCTGTGCAAACTACTTTCGCACAAACCCCTGAACCCCTAAGCATTAAAGATTTTGCGGTGTGGGGTGGCAGTTCTCCTGCTAGCACTTTTAACAACCGTGAGGGTGTTTTTTTAAAAGAAAATGCTGTTATTACGGGGAATATTGGTAGCAACCAACAAGTGGTTGTAAGAGAAAACTTGCTGCTATTTGGCAATATTAATAGTGGTAATGGCGTGGTACTAAGAGACAATACCATTATTAGGGGCGATATCTTAGCTTGGAAATCTTCGGCGGCTTACACAGGCGATGCCATATTTGCCCGGCAACGAAATTTGATTTCGGGTAATTTGGTGGCCAATGGCAGAATAAACTTGAGAAACGAAGGTGGATTCAACATTACTTTAATAAGAGGCAGTGTATCGGTACCAGCCCCAACAGCAACCAACTACGTGGGTCCCCGGCCTGCAAGAGGCATTAACAATACGGTGATTTTACCTTCCCTTCCAGTAATGCCGAGCAATACGCCCTTTGATAATAATGTGGGTACCATCGGCGTTACGGCTACCTCGCGTTTAACACCCGGATCGTATGGCAGATTAGCGCTAAGGGGTGATAGAACTATAACTTTTGACGGTCCTGGAAATTACATTTTTTCAGAAATTGAGTGCCAGGGTAGAAACCAGTTTGTTTTAGATTTTAAGAATGCGGCGCAAGGAACCATAAACATATTTGTGGTAAGAAACGCGTTTTTAGGAGCCGTAACCGTGCGCAGTGTAAACAGCAATAACAATTGCCGGGTGTTTACCGAAGTACACGGCGTAGGAAACCCTAGAGATGGCATTGCTTTTGATGTGGACGCATCGGGCAGATTCGGCACCAATACTTTTGCTTGGTTGGGAAATATTTGGGCACCAAATGGCGGCATTAACGTTAGCGGTTGCCGATCGTTTGGCGTACCTCACATAAAGGGAGCCCTTTGGAGCGGCACAAAAGTAGAGCTCAGCGAAAACATTGTGATTACCTACGAAGCGCCCGCTAGTAGCAACTTGAGTTTTATTGCGCCATACTACGCGCCGCCGGTGCAGGGAAAAGTGGACTTACCCAACAATAAAATTGGCGCTGAGTTAAACTCACTTGCGGGCAACCCTGGCAGCATAACTGCCATCCCCGACAATGAAATTTTCCGCTTTGATGGTCCGGGAAAAGTGATGATTGAGGTAATTAGTAAATCTCCCAACGACAATACCCTTAAAGCACAACTCATTGCCTTGGGCATGACTAACATAGTGGACAATGGTCCGCATACATTTGTTATCACCGGTTCTTTCCCCATAAATCTATTGAACCAACTAAACACAAATCCGTTGGTAGAATACGTGCGCCCACTGTACCCGCCCATCAACAACCGCGGCCAGGTAACCACGCAGGGTGATACTACCATGCGCTCCTTCCAGGTTAGAGAAAGGTTTGGCCTAGATGGAAGTGGTGTAAAAATTGGGGTAATATCCGACAGCTACAACGCCAAATCGAAAGCGCAGGAAGATGTTGACCAGGGCGATTTACCTGGCTTAAAAACATCGGGGAATGCCAGTGAAAATGCTGAACCCGTGCAAGTAGTAATGGACTACACTGCTGGCGGTAGCGACGAAGGCCGGGCTATGCTACAAATTGTGCACGACATTGCCCCCAAGTCGAAACTGGCTTTCCGTACCGGCTACTTAAGTGCCGGCGATTTTGCCAAGGGTATCCTAGAACTGGCAGACCCTGCATTGCCCGGTGGCAAATGCGATGTAATAGTGGATGACCTTACCTACATAACCGAGCCCTTTTTTAAAGATGGCGTGGTAGCCAAGTCGGTTGATTTGGCCGTGGCAAATGGCGCTACCTATTTTACCTCGGCTGGCAACTTTGGACAACGCTCTTACGAAGCCACATTTACCGGCGTAACCAACACTGCAGCCATACCAGCGCCTGCGCAGGTGCACCGCTTTGGAACTGGCAATTCTGATATTTACCAAACTTTGCAACTTAAGCCAGGCACTTATACCATCGTGTTACAGTGGGACGATCAGGTACACAGCCTAGGCGAAGATGGCGTGCAAACTGACCTGGACCTCTACCTAGTGGGCGCTAACGGCTTCACACTATTTGGTTTTAACCGGAGCAATCTATCACAAGACCCCTTTGAGGTGTGTCCTTTTACGGTAACCGAACAAACCGAGGCCAAATTGATGATTGTGCGGGCAGCTGGAACTAGGAATGTGCGATTTAAATACATCATTTTCCGCGGCGACGCCACCATTCAGGACTATAGAACCGGCACCTCAACCATAGTGGGTCATGCCAATGCAAACGGCGCCATTACAGTAGGTGCAATGTTTTACAAAAACATTCCGGGGGTTACGGCAGTATGGCCGGGCGTTGCTTCTTTTTCATCCAGAGGCGGCACTTTTACCCTGCAAAACAATGCCTTTGTAACCCGCAACAAGCCCGATATTATTGCACCTAATGGTGTAAATACTACGGTGAACCTAGGCGGCGCGCCCTTTAATGATGGCGACCCCTACCCCAACTTTTTTGGTACCAGTGCAGCCGCTCCCCATGCTGCTGCGGTAGGGGCATTGCTCATACAGGGCAACAAGAAGTTTAATCTCAGCACAACGGTTACGCCTCAAATGATTCGGCAACAGATAAATTCAACTGCCGAAAAGTTTGGCTATTTGGGCAACAATTTCTCTTTTGAAGGTGGAAATGGTTACTTGCTGGCTGATAAAGCAGCACTTACGCTGGCCAATGCGCGGCCCATTATAGATACGTTGATTTCTGAAACACCCGGCGGACAAAACGGAACCGACTCGTTTACCGTGAAAGTGTTGGGACAATATCTTACCCCCACCACTCAAATTTATGTAAACGGACAGCCTACACCTACCGTTGTAAACAATACTCAAACCGAGGCAAAAGCCAAGGTGGCGCCTATTGCACCGGGCGATGATCCTGCCTTTCAACTGTTTAACGCAGCAAAAAGCCCGAGTGGCGAAGACGGTGGCCTCTCTGAAGCCCTGTTCTTCTTTAGCAAGAAAGAAACCATTACTATTAAAGCCCAAAATAAAGACAGAAAGTATGGTATGCTTAACCCCGACTTTACTGCAGAAGTATTGGTAAATGGTGTGCCTATTGAGCAAACTACAAAAACACTGGCCGATTTTAAGTTGGACGATGGCAACATTACCTTCAACACCATTGCCACTGCTACCAGCAGGTCTGGCCTCTATGGCATCTTCCCCGAGCGCACTACCCCGCTCGACCCCGAAGATCCAATTGCCTCACAATACCGGTTCATTTTCACTTCGGGCACCTTAAATGTCGGAAAAATGCCTTTGAAAATTATTCCTGAAAACAAAACGTTGAAATATGGCGAATATCCCGGCGACATCACGTATCGTTATGAATTTGACTTAGGGGAAGGGGAAGGCGAAGGGGATGGTGATGGCGAAGGTGATGGCGAAGGTGAAGGTGATGGCGAGGGCGAGGGCGAAAGTGAACGCGAAGGATGTATCGAGTGTGGCCCAACAGTTTCAACAGCCAACTTCCTAGCCAATATTAAGCGGCTGCACAAAGAATACATGGCGGAAAATGGGGTAATTGTAATGAAGGGTTTTAACGACGATGGAAATACGCTTACACAAGAAGACCTAGCGAACCTGAGTGCATTAGCGAGTTTCCAATCGGTAATTAATGCCAAAAAATATATCCTTCAAAATGGCCAGTTAAAAGCACTGGTTAACACAGTTGACCAAAGCGATATTGGCAATCAACGGTTTATTTTAGAAACACCCCGCAGTGGCCTTTTAAACTACATAGCCAACGGCGCAAACAGCACCAACAGCACGTTAACCTATACTAACGAAGAAAACACCAAAGCCAGCGGCCTGCTTAACTTGAAAACTCTTGCAAGAGGGGAGGCAACCGCCACCGTAAATGGCCAGTTAAAGGCCATGGTAAACGGCCAGCTAATGGGCATGGTTAATGGTGAAATTGAAGCGGTGATAAACGGTCAGCTTCGGGCATTGGTTAATGGAACCGACGAAGATGTGAGTGATTTGATTTTCCAAAATGGTCAGCTTCGCGCTTTGGTAAACGGCGAATGGCTGGCCGTAACCAATGGCCAGCTGAGGGCCCTCGTAAATGGCGAGTTTGCCGAGTTTGACCTCTCTGTTACTAACGGGCAGCTGCGTGCATTGGTAAATGGCACCGAAATACCCTTGGTAAACGGACAATTAAAAGCGCTGGTAAACGGGCAATCCATCTCTATTGTAAACGGACAACTGCGGGCACTGGTAAATGGCCAGTTGATGCCCATTATAAACGGGCAGTTGGTAGCCATGGTAAACGGACAATTAAGAGCACTCGTAAACGGCGAAATGGCTGCCTTGGTTAATGGACAGCTGATGGCGCTAATTAATGGCGAGCTGGAAGAAGTGACCGAACTAACACTGGTTAACGGCCAGTTGAGGGCATTGGTAAACGGTCAACTGAGGGCACTGATAAACGGCCAATTAAAAGCAATGGTAAACGGCACAGTAACCGACATTGACAACAATGAACTTGCTTTGGTAAACGGCCAACTACGGGCCTTGGTAAATGGCCAGCTGAGGGCATTGGTAAATGGCCAATTGAAAGCATTGGTAAATGGCCAGCTAAAAGCGTTGGTAAATACCGAAGGCTTGTATGCAGAAAAAATTATTCAGCTGGCCAATGGGCAGCTAAAGGCGTTGGTAAATGGCAACCTAATTCCCATACGCAATGGGCAACTTAGGGCAATGGTAAATGGCCAGTTGAGGGCTTTGGTAAATGGCGAACTTATGGCCGAGGAAGAGGGCCAGCTCAACTTTACCGTATTTGCCAATGGGCAACTAAAAGCCATGGTAAATGGACAGCTTAAAGCGCTGGTAAATGGCCAGTTGAAAGCCATGGTAAACGGCCAATTAAAAGCACTGGTAAACGGCTACACCATTACCAACGGGCAGTTAAAAGCCTTGGTGAACGGCGAAGAGTGGGTGTTCCCGAATGGCCAGCTAAAGGCATTGGTGAATGGTCAGCTTAAAGCATTAGTGAACAACTTTGACGTAAGTGGCACCAACAACAACGCAAAAACCATGGTATTGGTAAATGAGGATGATTTAACGCAACAAAGCGGCGATATTGGTGGCATGGTGTCAATGGCTATGATTACCGGAAATGACGTAGGTAGTCATAAAATTATACCGGCTGCCTTTATTAACGAAAACTTTGAAGTAACCTACGAAGCCGGTGCTTTAGATATATTGCCAACACCGCTGTTTATTAAAACCAATGATACCAGCAAAACTTACGGTGATCAAAACCCAGCGTTCAGATGGAACATTTCTGGTGCTGCTTACGGCGAAAATATAGCACCCCAAGAGGGCGAGGGACCCTTTACCACCGCCACTGCTCTCTCATCGGTAGGCCAATATCCCATTGAGTTTAACTTGGAAGTGCCCACCAACTATACTAGGGTAAACGACTATGGCCAGCTTACCATATTACCAAAACTGCTAACCGTAAAAGCCAACGATGTTACTACCGAGCGCAGCGACGCCGGCGGCAGGCCTAACCTAAGCATAACCTA
>RDXD01000462.1 GCA_004292575.1 Bacteroidota bacterium | reverse complement strand
TTATTGGCTTGGCATACGCGGGCAGCAGCAGGCGCAGGCTGGAAGCCTCGGCCGATAATCCGCACCCCAACCTGATGCGCCAGCTGCGCCAACTGCGCGACAACCTAAGTGCCGAAAGCGGCCTGCCCATTTACATGGTGGCCAGTACCACCACCATTGACCAAATGGCACGCTATCTGCCCCAAAGCTTAGACGAACTGCGTGGCATTTCGGGGTTTGGCGATGTAAAACTGGCGCAGTTTGGACAGCAATTTTTGAACGGCATAGCCACCTACTGCGCGCAGCACCAGTTGGAGGGCAACATGGCCGCCCTAGCACCCAAGCGCGAGAAAAAAGCCAGTAAAGCTGCGCCAAAGGGTGCCAGCAGAAAAGCAAGCTTCGACATGTTTGCCGAGGGCCTAAGCATTGAAGACATTGCCACCAAACGGGGGTTTGCCTACAGCACCATTTTTGGACACCTTAGCAGCTATGTGCTTAGCGGCGATCTGCCACTGGCGGCCCTTATGACCGACGAAATAAAAATGCAAATTGAAACCGCCATACTAGCGTTTGGCGCCGATAGCCTACTGGAGCTAAAAGCGAAACTGCCCGATACTATTGATTTTAATGAGATGCGCCTGGTACGCGACTTGCTGGTGCAGGCGGGCAAAATAGTGCTGGCCGAAAAAGCTGCCGATGGGGCTCCGGGGCCAGATGCTGTTGGTACTTAAGCCAAGAGTGATAAAAGCCATTAGATGGCAACAATTTGCGCTGTTTGGACCCGTACGCATTTGGTGCATACAGACGGCGATTGATGCTTGATTTGCCGAACGCAGCAGCGGTTTTATTTGTGGCTTGGCATACCATACCATACCGTTAATTTCTATGGAAAAGGCGCAACTTGGGCTTTCTGCCATGGTTTGTATAGCGCTGTGTTTAATGCTTAGGCAAGGCCAGGGCTTTATGGCTAAGTTAGGATGTAAAAATGATGACACAGGCTACAAATGCTGCATCCTTGAGACGGCAGGCCATGGAAAATAATAGACGGGCAAGTTGTATTGAAAATGCCCCACAGCTGCGCTGCGGCACAGGGGCTGCCCGATGGAGCACGCTACCCCGCAAAGCCACTTGTGGCTGCGGAGTAGCGGCGATAGCGGGAACCGAGGCTTAGATTTGCACTGCTGCTTACAGCCCCAATTGACCTTAAATTTACACTAACCAAAATGCCATACTGCTAAAACACGGCCCTTAGTGCTACCATTACATTGCGGCCGGGCGCACTGAAGCCGCTGGCAAACTGGCGATAGTTGCGGTCGGTTATGTTTTCGAGGGCCATTTGCAGCTGTAGCACTTTGGTAATGTTGTACTGCCCGCGCAGGTTGATGGTGGCCCAGGCGGGCATGCCATCGGGGGTGGCGTATTGGGCATTGTCTTCGCCATCGGGGTTATAGTCGGCTATTTTTTTCCAGCCGTTGTACATGCTCCAAAACTCGGCACTAAAGCGGTTGGCGGTGTAGCGCAGGCTGGTTTTGCCAAACATGGGCGGTATATGGTCGAGGGGCACTTGGATGCCGCCCGGCCGTGTAAAGGTGCCTTTGGTGTAGGTGATGGTGCTAAACAACTGCCAGCCTTTGGCGGGCGTGATGGTAAGGCCAATGTTGTAGCCCCAAAGCTGCGCCTTGGCATTGTTTTGGGAAGCCAGGGTTTGATACATGATGCCTTCAAAACGGCTGCTGTCTTGGCCGTTGATGGGGAATTTGTCTTTGATGATGGCATCTCTAAACCAGGTGTAGAAAATGGAGCCCTCTAGCTTGACACGGGTGCCAAAATGCCGGGTTATGCCCAGCTCGGGGGTGATGGTTTTTTCGGGCTTTATGTTGGGGTTGGGCACCACCAGCTGACGGCTTGCTGTGCTGGTTTCGAATATTTTGGAGAGATCGTCGATATTGGGCGTGCGGAAACCGGTGGCTATGCCAGTGGTGATGCGCCACCGCCCAGTGGGTATGATGACCAGACCCAAATTGCCGCTAATGCCCACTGGATTTTGAGCAATGCGATCAAATGGGCGAAACGCGATGGTTTTATCGACGACGGTGCTGCGGAGGTTGCTGGCCTGTAGGCGCAGCCCATTGTTAAGCACCAGCTTGTTGCTTTTAAACTTGTACAAATGCTGGGCATAAATGGCATAGGTGTTGAAGATGTTTTTTTCGGGGTAGCGTGTATCGAGGGGGCCGCGGATACCGGTGTTGATGTTTTGGGTGTAGGCTTTTGACGCCACCTGGTTGAGCTGCACATCGATGCCGGTACTAAGCTCGTTTTGGCCCCACAGCTTGTGCAAATCGGCGGTAAGGCCCGACACATTTACATTTTCGATGCGGCTTTGGCGCAGTAAATTGTTGCGTTCGCGCTGGAAGCGGCTTTCTTCAATTTGCTGATGGCTGGCTGTAATGCGAAGGGCATTGAAAAACCCGCGTAGGTTGGCCTCGAGGGTGTAGGCATACAGATTGCGCTTTTGGGGGCCATAGTACCATTCGGCAAAGCGGAGGTTGCCATTGCGCCGGTCTTGCAAACGATCGTAACGTGGTATATTGTTGCTGTTGCTTACCTGCACATTAAGCAAATGGCGCATGTTTTTGTTTTGCTGAAACAGGAGCTTGCCGGTAACATCCCACTGGGTGTAGCCGCTAAATTTTTGCACCCTATCGTCGGGGTTAGTTACAATAGAATCGCGGCCATTGATGCGCTGCACATATTGCACCCGGCGGCCAAAATTGGGGTACTTGCTGGGGTACTTGTTGCCCATTTTTAAATCGTCGAAACTGCTGTGGGTGGCACTTAGCAACACGGCCCATTTTTTGCCTCCCACGCTGGTGTGCAGGTGCCCGGTTTGCTCGTTGTTGACGCTGCTAAAGCGGCCAAAAGCAGTGCCGGTAACCAGCACTTTTCCAGTTGTGGACAGCTTAGGGTCTCTGGTTTTAAAGGCCACCACACCGCCCATAGCATCACTGCCGTGCAGTGTGCTGCCAGGCCCATACATCACCTCGGCCCGTTCGAGCATGTTTTGATCGATGGTGATAACGTTTTGCAGGTGGCCGCTGCGGTAAATGGCATTGTTCATGCGTATGCCATCTACCATGAGCAGCACCCGGCTGGCCTCGAAGCCCCGCAATACGGGGCTGCTGCCGCCCTGCTGGCTTTTTTGCACAAATATGTTGCCGGTGCTTTGCAGCAAATCGCCGGTGTTTTGGGCATTGGTGCGGGCAATGTCGGCACTGGTGATGACCTGTACCTTTTGTACAACATTGCGCACTTTTTCGGGGAACTTGGTGCTGCTGATGAGTACATCGGGCAGCGAAGAATCGCCATTGGGCTTAAAGACCGGGGCGTTTTGGGCCTGGCCTTGCAGTGCTAGGTGCAGCACGGTGGCCATGGCCAACAGTTTAAAACAATGATGCATAATGTGGTTATGTTTTGGTAGATGCACCCGATGGTGCTGATGGGGCCATAGCACGGTGAACCCTAGAGTTGTGCTGTTGTGGTGGCGTGGTGTTTTGGTTTGTAGTAGAGTAGGCATTGAATAAGGCACCTATAGGGCTAGCACACCGGCAGGCCGAAGCGGCGACCCTATGGTTTACGGCTCAGTGGAGTACCAAAACAGGTAGGCTGCCTAACGCCTAGTGAGCCGGCGAAACGCTGGTGACACAGGATTAAACTGCCCGGCACGCCAAGAACAAACCATTTGCTAGCTCACGAGCACTTGGTTGCCAGTACGGGAAAAAGCCTTGCCGTAGTTGTGACGCATTTGGAAGGCGCACTGCTACCCTGCCAGCGGTGGCGGCGTGGGCACGGGCATGCAAGTGCTGGCAAAAGCCTGTGGGCCGTGCGGTGGCCAGTGGGTGGGCGGCAGGGCAAGCAAGGCGGGCGCCCAACAGAATCGGGCACCGGGCAGTGCGCAGGTAAAAAAGAGGGTAGCCACCTGCTGTTGACACTGCCGCTGCGGGGTTGTAAGGGCTTGCAGGGCTAGGTGTAGGCGAGTTTCCTGGTGGTCGAAAATGCCTATAAATGCTACATGATGGGCATCTACGGATTGCTGGCTTTTTACATCGAAATAATGCTGGCCCACCAACAGCTCCTTGCCTTGGCGCACCCAGTACACTTGGTGGCTGGCCAACACAAGGCGCGTGAGGCTGGCTTTTTCCATGCGCTCTTCGGCATGGTGCTGTAGCCATGCGCTGCGCAGGCCCAACACCATAACTACGCCGCAAGGCAAACACATCAGCACCAAAACAATGCTGCTGGCCCACCGCGATATGGTTGTATGCCCCGTCATAAGTCTGCTAAAATAGTAACCATGGGGGAAACAAAGGCGAAGCCGCCTACGATTAGATAATTTTTAAAAATATCGATATTTTTTTGAGAATATCAATAAAGGTTGAATATTTTGATGAATGAATGGTCGATTATTTCCCAATGAGTTAATTTGCTGCTTAGCTGCTTTAACACGGCGCTAACCGAACGATCTTTAATTGATTTGCAGTAGGCCGTGTGAGAGTGGTTTACACGCCATTTTTTTATAACCCAAAACCAAACACGATGATGAGAAAAAGTTCCATTTGCGCCCGGTGGCTGCTGTTGCTGCTGCTGGGTATGGGGTTTAGTTTTAACAGCCACGCCCAAACTTCGGCGGTAGTTGGCAAAGTAACCGACCAGCAGGGCGAAGGCATACCCTATGCCACCGTACAGCTAAAAGGCACCAAAATAGCTGCTGTGGCCAATGAAATGGGCGATTTTTCGATTAACCTGCCCGCGGGCAAGAAGAACATTTTGGTGTTTTCGTCTGCTGGGTTCGAAAAAAAGGAAGTGGAAGTGGTGGGTGGTACCGTGAACGCACAGCTAACGAGCGGCACAGCGCTGAGCGAAGTGGTGGTAACTGCCTTTGGGGTGAAGCAGCAAAAAAAATCGCTGGGCTTTGCCACATCCGAAGTAAGCAGTAAGCAACTGCTGGAGAGCAAGCAACCCAATTTAATAAACGCCTTACAGGGACGTGTGCCCGGGGTGCAGGTAAACAGCACCGGTGGTGCACCTGGCCAGGGGGCACGCATTGTAATTAGAGGGCTAAAGAGTGCGCTGGGTAGCAACCAGCCACTATTTGTAATAGATGGTGCCATTGTGGACAATAGCACGGTAACCGAAGGTGGCAGTGCCGGCGGGCGGGGCATGAGCAACCGCATGAGCGATATAAACCCCGACGACGTAGAGAGCATGAGCATACTGCGGGGCGGTGCTGCCACAGCACTGTATGGCTTTAGGGGCAGCAATGGCGTGGTGGTAATAACTACCAAAAGTGCCAAGGCTGGCAAAATGCGGGTTACCTACAACGCCACCTACGGCATAGAAGAGGTAAACAAGTTTCCCGAAGTGCAAAGCACCTTTACGCAGGGGTACCGTACCGGCGGCCGTGTGGTTTACAATCCCAACGATTTTTTTCCGAGTTGGGGGCCCACCGTGGCCGAAGCCCGGTCCATTGACCCCACCCACCCCGAGAAACTGTATAACCACTACGCCCAGGCCTACGACCAGGGCAACCAGTTTCGCAATACCATAAACCTAAGCGGGGGCAATGATAAGGCGCTCATCAGCTCTTCGTTTAGCTACATGAAGCACAATGGCGTGCTGCCCAATACCAACTATAGCAACATTGGCGCCCGCGTAAATGCCAACTTAAAAGTAAGTAGTAAGCTCAGCATAAACCCATCGTTTAACTTTATAAACAGTGGCGGCATACGCTACAACGCCGATAGGTTTAACGAAAGCCTTACCTACTGGAGCCCGCGGTGGAACGTGAGGGATTACAAAAACGCCGATGGCTCGCACAAGACGTATGGCAACAACAACCCCATTTTTGGAGCCTACTACAATGAGTTTAAGGACGATGTAAACCGCTTACTCAGCAATATTGCTGCGAACTATACACCCGTATCGTGGCTTAACCTAACCTACAGGCTGGGCTACGATTTTTCATCGGACAACCGGCGGGCCACTGCCCCGGGCCAAATAGCCCGGCCTGGCGTAATTAATTTTGCCGATAATCCGCTGGGTTTTGTGGGCGAGTACCGCGTTATAAACAAAGTGCTGAACAGTAATTTTATTGCCACCGCCAATTTTAAAGCTGGCAAAGACTGGGAGTTTACGCTAAGGGGCGGACAAGACTTGGTAGAAAACAACTACAACTACCAAGGTGTGGATGGCACCGAACTGGATATTGTGGGCCTTACCACGCTTAACAATGCGCGCCAAATAACCCAAAACAGCCGCCGTACGCAACTGCGTACCATTGGCCTGTTTAGCGAAGCCTCGGTAAGCTTCCGGGATTACGTGTTTTTATCGGCCACGGGCCGCAACGATTGGGCCAGCTCTGTGGCCGGTGGCAACCAAAGCTTTTTTTACCCCAGCGTAAGCCTAGGCTATGTGTTTAGCAGCCACTTTAAACTACCCGAGTTTATTAGCTATGGTAAATTTAGGGCATCGTTTGCCCGCATTGGTATAGCACCGGTTACCCCTTACCTTACCAGCACCTACTACAACAATGCCTTTGGGCAGCCCCTTAACGGCGTAAATGGCTGGACCAGAGACGATGTAAAGGGAGCAGAAAGCCTAAAGCCTGAATTTACCGACAACCGCGAAGTGGGACTGGAAATGCAGTTTTTTGCCGGGCGACTGGGTTTTGACGCCACCTACTACCAAATTAACAGTAAGGATGTGGTAAACCGGGTGTTGGTACCCACCAGCACGGGTTTTTCCAGCAATGTGCTTAACTCGGGCGAAATTGAAAACAAAGGCTGGGAAATTGCCGTAAACGCCATTCCCCTACGCACCAAAAACTTTAAATGGGAATTCAACTTTAACTACACGGGCAACCAAAACCGGGTGGTAAGCTTAGCACCTGGCCTCAGCGAAATTGTGATAGCCTCTCAGTTTGGCTACCTGAATAGTGCCGCTACACAAAAGTGGGTTGTAGGCCAGCCAGCAGGTGGGCTTTATGGCACGTCGTATGCCCGGTTCTACAATGGTGCACCCGACAATCGCATCACCCTCGGCCAAAACTTGCCCTTCCTTATTGGCAACACGGGTGCCGGTGCGGGTTTTCCGATGCGCGACCTAAACCAGCGATTGCTGGGCAACAGCCTGCCACGCAGCATTTTTGGGGTCAGCAACAGCTTTACTTACAAAGGCATTGGCCTATCGGTGCTGTTTGATATGCGCAATGGCGTGCAGCGCTATAACCAGCTTAGCAACTTTATGAGTGCCTTTGGTATAGCCAAATACACCGAAGACCGCAATACCACCAAGGTGTTTGAAGGCGTTACTGCCGATGGGCGACCTAATACCCAGCCCGTATTTATGGGTATGGAAACCGGCCCCGATGGCAGAAATTATGGCGATGGCTTTTACCGGCTGATACACAGGGGCGTTACCGAAAACTTTATTGAAGATGCCGGATGGGTGCGCCTGCGTACGCTAAGCCTAAGCTACAACCTGCCGGCAAGCTGGCTGGCCCGCACCAAGTTGGTGAAGGAAGCTTCGCTTACGTTTACCGGTAACAACCTTTGGCTAAATACCCCATTTACCGGCTTCGACCCCGAAAACAGCTCGTTTAGTGCCGATAGCAACGCCGACGGTTTTGCAGGCTTTACCTATCCCGGTGTACGCAGCTATTTGTTTACCATTAATGTGGCGTTTTAGCCACTGGCAACCCAAGCTGGTTGATGGCCAATTTTCTTTTTTTAACACAATTAATTACCATGCATAAAATTAATATCAAAAAACTTGCTGTATGTGTTGCCCTTGCCGCAGGGCTAGGTGGCTGTAGCAAGTACTTAGATGTAAATACGGACCCCAATAGGCCCACACAGCCTACCATTAATGGCATATTGGCTGCCTGCACCCAAAACACCGGCCTTAACGTGCAGCGGGTGGCCAACATTACCAACTACTATGTGCAGTATTTTGCCTCGCCCAATGCCAACTCGCCCACCGATATTTATGATCGGGTGGACTTTAGCGGCACCTGGAGGCTGTTGTATGATAACATGGCCGACATTTACGATTTACAGCAATTGGCAACCCAGTTGAACAGCACACACCACCTGGGCATGGCAAAAATTTTAATGGCCATTAACCTGTCCATGACCACTAATTTGTGGGGCGATGCGCCTTTTAGCGAAGCACTTGCGGGTACTAACCTATCGCCCAAATACGATAAGGCGCAGGATTTGCATGCCCGGTGCATACAATTGCTTGACGAGGGCATATTGGAAATGCGCAAGAACCCTACCGTGGTAGTAACACCCGGAGCAGACTTTTTGCACGGCGCTAATCGTATAAACTGGATACGCACCGCCTTTACCATAAAGGCCCGGCTGCTAAACCAGCTAAGCAAAACACCGCTGTACAATGCTAATGAGGTACTATCGGCTGTGGACAGTGGCTATACCGCTGCGGCACAAGAGGCCCGCGTAACCGTGTTTACCCTGCGCAACCCTTGGGCCACCGTGGCGCGCAACAATGCGGCTTTGGTACTGGATGGCTGGCTGAGCTCCAACATTATCAACAGCATGAACGGGCAGCGTTTTGGGTATGTGGACCCGCGCATACGGCGCTTTACCGATACCACGCGCTTTGGCGATTTTAGGGGCACCCGAAATGGGGTGGGCCGTTCGGGCACAGGTACCAACCGGGAGGAATGCTACCTAACCACCAATGGCTACTACAGTGCAGACGCTGCACCCTTGTTTGTGGCTACATTTGAAGAACTGGAAATGATAGAAGCCGAGGCTGCGCTACGGGCCAACAGCAGAACCCGCGCCTATACTGCCTATCAAGCAGGCATACGGCTGCACATGGACAAGTTGGGCATTGCGGCTGCTCCACGAGATGCCTATTTGGCACAAGCCAAAGTAAACCCCGGCCAGGCTGCACTTACCCTACGTGATGTGTTTAGGGAGAAATATTTGGTTACATTTTTGCAGCCCGTAGCTTGGGATGATGCCCGCCGCAGCAATTACGACTACGAAGGCTTTCAGCTACCAGCCAGTGCTTTGCTTAGCAGTGGCATTAGACGCCTCGACTACCCCAGCACCGAGCAAAGCTTAAACGCCTCACGGGTGCCTACCGTAGCCGCGCTTACCGATCGGCTTTGGTGGGATCAATAACCGACCCTTCCAGCTTTTTAGTTTTACCACACCCCGCCGGCTTGTGCCCGGCGGGGTGTTTTGTTGTCAGCTGTTGGCACAAGGTTTCTGCGCTTCAAAACATCGACAAAATTTACATAAGGATTGCAATTTTTCAATAGCTGCAATTGACCGCTCAGCGTGAGGGCTAAACCTTTCTAACGGTAACCTTAATTCGACCAAAACGGCGAAAAGGTTAAAAGAAAAACAGCTCGCATGTGGACGCCAACTATTGCAGAAGCGTTGAAGGATATTCGGGGGCATGTAAGCTGGCAAAACCGTTTGTTGGTCATATCTTTGAAACAACATTTAAATTCCGCCTACATTCACTCCTCAAAATGGGTAACCATGACCAAGACATCATTCTTTACCAAATTTATTACGCTGCTATTTGCCTTTGTAGGAATTGCAAACGCAGCAAGCATGTTAGCAGAACTGTTGCCCCCTGCATGGGTTGCTGCAAATGAATATTGGTTGGAGATTATTTTTCTGGTGGTGGAAATCGCTTTACCGCTGGTGTTGGCATTGGTACTGGCTATCTTATGGCACCGACAAGCTCATAATACACGTAAAGCGCAGAAGCGCTACCATTTGCTGCTGGCAGTGGTGCGCTATTGGTTGGCGTTTGAGATTTGCGCCTATGGTTTTGCCAAAATTTTAGGCACTCAGTTTCACACCCCAGTTTACAGGCTCGATATACCCCTGGGTGACGTAAACGGCTTTGGATTAACCTGGTATTATTTTGGATATAGCCGTGCCTTGGCCTTAATTATTGCGGTGCTGCAAATTGGTGGCTCTATTTTATTAATGTTTAGACGCACCACATTGCTGGGCTGCTTTATACTGCTGCCCATTATGGTAAATATTTTATGCATCAATGCGTTTTACAGCATTGCCGTTGGTGCTTTTATTAATTCCACCTTGTTTACTTTGGCGTTGCTGTTTTTATTGTGGTGGTATAGACAAACACTGCGTCAATGGCTGCTAACGCCATTGCTACAAGCGCACCAAGGTGTAAGAAACTGGTGGCCATGGGTTTTGAGGGTGGCTGTGTTGGTTGCGTCTTTTTTGTTTATCCAGTCTTTTTTGTGGGGCAATAATGCCGATAAAAAATTGCAGGGCAAGTGGGAAGTGAAAACGTACATCAACAATGGCGATACCATGCAACCCGACGATTGGCTGCACGATACCACAGCCTGGAAAGTGCTTTATTTTGATGGGTTTAGGGGGCAGGCGGCTTTTTGTCCCAATCCCTTTTGCTATGTGCCCAGCCAATCGGCCAAGGGGTCATACAAATACAACACAGCAACCAATGGCCTAACAGCCACCTTTTTAAACTACAAGAATGCACCCTACGATTCTATTGAAGCCAACGTAGCCATTGTGGCCGATACGCTGCTGACGCTAAAAGGAAAGCACGCCAATAAACCCTTTGAAATGGTGGCAAAGCGGGTAAAGCGATAAGCATAGCAAGTCTATAAAACCGCACCCGTAAATTCAAAAATGTGCTCGGCGGGTATTTAGTAGCTTTGGGAATACAACCGGTATAATTAATTTATTTTTTGCTATAAATTAAAGTAATGATGGCTAAAAAAGCTGTTTAGAACTAGGCCAATGCTACTTACTAAGCCGCTTTTTTGTATAGCATACCTGGCGTACCACTGCTCTAGGCGTTATGGTTTTTTAAGTTAGCATTTGTGTAGGTGTACAACCGGGCAACACAGAAAAACAGAAATTTTGCCCATGCACGGCGTGTAAACCAGGGTTAGCCAAAGCGGCGTTTACCTAGCTTTGCAGTAAACCTTTGCAACAGTGGAACTAACACTGCTGCAGCAGCCTTGGTGTGTGTGTGTAAACGGCCCATAACCAGGTGCCGTGCATGAGCAAAATTGGTGTTACCAAAACGGTAAGGGTTGGCCCTGTTTTACTGTTTTATAAAGCGTGCTGTTTCAACACCCTGCGGTGTTTGCAACTGCACGTAGTAGCTACCCGCTGGCAAGTGGCCTACGTATAGTTTTTGATTATTCTGCGATAGCGTAACGGTACTGATTTGTTTGCCTGCGGCGTTGTAAACTGTGGCTGTACGTACACCAGCAGCAACTACGGGCCATTGCAATTGAATGGAACTATTAGCTAACGTGGGAACTATTTTAAATGATGTGCTCTTTGCGTTGCGTATTGTTTTAACGCTGCTGTATTCAAATCCACCATCTTTATCCAATTGTTTTAACCGATAGTAAACAATGCCTTCAATGGGTGTGACATCGGTAAAGCTGTAGCTGCTGGGCTGTGTACTGCTGCCATTGCCGGCGGCGGCCACAAAGCCAATGGTTGTATAATTTTGACCATCGCTGCTGCGCTGCACGTCAAAGCCGCGGTTTTGATCTTCGCTGGCGGTACGCCATTGCAATAATGCCCCACTGTTTGTTGGAGTTGCGGTAAACGAGAGCCAGGTAACGGGTGTTATTACGTCGCCCAAATTAATGCGGGCCATACGGTTGCGGGCCACGCCGTTAAAATCTGTAAAGCCGCCGCACACAATCAGTTTATCGCCAACCAAAATAGCGTCATCTACCAAATTAGCACCAAATACTGTTAACATAGCCCCGTTTAATGCCTGAAAGCCGGTACCTACCCTAAAATTCAAATCAACGCTTCCATTCGCATTTAAGCGAAACAACCTGTTGTAAACGATACTACCAGCTGCATAAGTAAAATCACCCGTTATTAGCAATCTTCCGTTGGGCTGTTCGGTTACTTTATCGGGTACAATAAAATTAGCAGGTAACGAAGCATAAGGATTGGGTGTAACCAGCGCGCCATCTAAAGTGAGGGCAACCAAAGACCTGCGGGATAGTGCATTATAGTTAAAAAAGCTGCCCCAAACAATGAGTTGATTACTGGCAGATTTGAACATGCCCTCAATTACGGGATTGTTATTGACATCGAAACCAGGGTTTCCACCATTAAAACTGGCATCGTAGCTACCATCAGCATTTAGTCGCATTATGGCTCTTGTTGAGGTTTCCAATGGCAACTGTAAGTTCGAACCACCGATAGCTATTTTACCGTCATCCATAATTGTTATGGCATTTACACGCCCAAAACTATTAGAAAATACAGGAGGTGTAAAACTAGGATCGGGCAACCCATTGGGCATTAATCTGGCTATATTTTTAAGATTAGTATTGCTGCCGATTTTTAAGAAATCGCCGCCAATATACATTCTGCCATCGGCCAATAGTTTAACTACCCGAACATCGGTTGAAGAAAATGTGTTCATGACCTGTGGGGTAAACGTTGCATCAATACGTCCA
>RDXD01000461.1 GCA_004292575.1 Bacteroidota bacterium | reverse complement strand
TGATAACTCGAGAGCCAACTATAGCCCGATATACGCCCTCCCCCCGATCTTGGTCCAGCAATACGACCAAAAGTCACATTCATCTGACCACCATAGCTTACAGGGACATTATTATCTAGGGAGATGTTATCGTCGTTATTATCAGCATATGCGTTACTAAATGATAAAAAACCACTGATAACGAGGAATACATATCTATTAAGATGCTTCATAATTCTGAAAAACAGTCAAAAAACGTGAAATAATATCAGATTGATATGCTGCATCATAAGGAACAAAAGAACGCCCCCATACAGGATCAGGCCATGCTTTATCATCTTGATAACGAACGATAATATGCCAATGCATTTGCTCAACAACATTACCGAGCGATGCAATGTTAAGACGCTCAGGAGAAAAAGCCTGCGTTAAAATCTGTGCAACCTGATTAATTTCCTTGAACAAAATTTTCTGGTGATCACTCGATAGATCGATAAAATGAGTAAGATCATCAATTCTTGGAACAAGAATGAACCATATAAAATCTTGATTATTTATCAAACGCACTTGACACAACCTAAGACTTGCAACATACATACTGTCACGTGCAAGACGTGGATGTAAAATAAATTGCTCCATAACGCTACTCACGAAATATATTAAATTCTTTTTAAGTGAATCGTTTTATACTCTTTAAAAGCGAAAATAAAGAAAAATTTGCAATGTTTTACAATAACATGTAATATGTGGCATAAAATTTGAACTGAAGATACTGAGTATATTTACAATGGAGTCTCCTTTATAGGAGTTTAGAGCTTATGAAAAAAATGAAAAATTTTTACACATTCCTAGCAATCTCATTATTTATAGTTTCCGCTGCTTGTGCTATCGATATTGAGCCTGAACACGATGCTATTACATCGGATGCTGATGATATTTCAAAAACATCCGTAGTCGTAGAAACACCTGCTGTTTCTAAAGCACCAGCTAAAACACTTGTCGTACCTGAAGCACCAGCTAAAACACTCATTGCACCTGAAGCACCGACTAAACACTCGTTACACCGAAAAAACCTGTTATTATAGCACCGAATACTACCAAGACAGAATCCATAAAAGAAAAATCCCATATACATTCTGATGCTTTACCGATTATTGCCAATAATTCAACACAACATGTTATTCCTCCTGTGGCAACCACTACTGGTTCTGTTACCCAAAAAAATGGAGAACGCATTTACTATGCACGTTCAGTAACATCCAATAATCCTGAATATAAGACACGCTTTTCAATTTTGCATAACACCCCTTCACCAAAACGTATTGGCGGTGAGCGCCTTTATAATCTTTCTGAAAGCTTTTTTAGATTGGCTGTTTCTGGCAATCATATTAAAATTTTAGATAATCCTGTTTTCAATCTTGTGGGAATTAATTCGGCCAAAGGACGATATGGTGAAATCAAAGTACTTGATGGTGCTGTACTCACTATTCACGGCACATCCAATCGCTTTAAAGGACAATGGGATCTTGATGGTACTGGTGATAGAAACCTAAAAATCACGCCGACAAATCTTGTATCTGGTGTTATTCCAGTTCATTATAAGACATTTAATGCGAATGGTACTGTTTTATCTGATGAAAAGCATGATTTAACCTTCAAAGCCATGGCTATGGGACCTTATAATGGTTACTGGTCAGATGGTGCTGATATTGGTATTTACCTATGGGGCATGAGTGCTGCGAAATTACAATCCAAAGAAATGGCTTATTTAGGACTAGATCTTGGTATTGTAACCCAGAATGCACCTGAAGCAACAGGAACAACAGGTGATCCAGCCCTTGTTCCTAATACAATTGTTGCACCAATGATACCGATTGCACCCATGACTGGAGGCGACTCAGCGACATCATCAATCATGCCATTTGGTGGTGGGAATTTTAGTCCAGCACCTTTCATCGGTGGCTTTGGTGGCTTTGGTGGCGGCAGTTTTGGTGGTGGTGGTGCCGGCGGCGACTGGTAACGCCATCTTTCCTTAGGTTAAAAAATATTTTACACCCGCATTATGGCGGGTGTATTAGTTTTATGCCAACAATAATGTATTTAAAAAGCCTTGTGTAAACATAAACCCACAGGTTTGGCTGAACGGGCATTGGTTGCCTGCGAGTTTAAGCGCCTGATTGGCCTGTAAAACGTGAATTTTAGCCGAAAAGAAAATGCCCATACCAAACGTATCTAACCCAGCCTATGCCATGTAAGTGCGATTATTTTGTACCGTAATTGAATCGACTAAACCTGTTTCCACCGCCGTGGTGGCACCATAAAAGCAAGCGTATGAAACTAAAAAAACTGGTAGCGGCCATGGAGGTGCCTGCCACCCAAAAAGTGAAGCTGAAAAACTACGAAACCAAGTGTAGCCAAAAAAACATTGACAAAGCCGAAGCGCAACGCCTGATGGACAAAGGCGTGCAGCAACTGCGCGAGCTGCAAGACAAGCTATACAGCCACAACGAACACAGCGTGCTGGTGGTGATACAAGCCATGGATGCAGCGGGAAAGGATAGTGTAGTGAACCATGTGCTTAGCGGACTAAACCCCACCGGGGTAAAGGTGACACCATTTAGAGCTCCTACCCACATAGAGCTTGACCACGACTACCTGTGGCGGCATAACCTGGCCCTACCCGGCCGCGGTGAAATTGGCATATTTGTGCGGAGCCACTACGAGAATGTGCTGGTAACCCGCGTTCACCCCGGTTACATTTTAAGCGAAAAAATACCGGGTATTGATGCTTTTGGTAAAATAGATAAAGCATTTTGGAAAATGCGCTACAGGCAAATTAACAATTGGGAGCAGCATTTGGCAGAGAATGGCACCACCATCATAAAAATATTTTTGTATTCCAGCAAGGCGGAGCAAAAAGTACAATTGATGGAACGTATAACGGAACCCACGAAAAACTGGAAATTTAACATTGGTGATGTGGAGGAGCGGCGGTACTGGGACGACTACATGCATGCCTACGAAGAGATGTTAAACCATACCAGCACCACCTACGCCCCTTGGTTTGTGGTACCTGCCGACGATCGCTGGTTTGCCCGCCTGGCGGTAAGTACCATTATTTATCAAGAGTTTGAAAAACTAAAGTTGCAGTACCCAAAGGCCACACCTGAGCAGTTGGAAAGTTTACAGAAGGCAAAGGCCATGCTGGAGTCCGAGGAGGACTAAAGCACCCAATGTTGAAGCCGGCTGCAAGGAGAAAAACACATGTAAAAGCATTTAAACGATGGGCGATTATTCTGTATTTCTATTGGTTTAGCCACTCCTGCTAGGCATTTGGCTGCCGGTTTAGGCTGTGCGCACCAAGGTTGTTAAATATTGCTCACAGGTTTGCACTTGTAAAACTCCAAAATAAAAATCGGCTGTGTTTTCCGTAATAATATGCGAGCATCCTGCGGCTAGCGCTGCGTAGTACTGTATCCCATCTTCAAGGTCAAGAGCAGATTTGTTTGCTAAGGCGCCTGCCACTGCATCCCTATCGCAGGGGATAACTTGTAACTTTTCTGCCAGCAATGCCAGCTTTTGGCGGGCTTTGGCGCGTCCGCATTTTTTTTCGGCAAAATAAAACGCAATGGCAAGGCAAAGGGCGGTGGTACACAGTTTGTGCCCGGGCCTATCGGCTAGGCTAAGCACACGGGCGGCCGCCGAAAACACTGGATACTCCTTGTTTAATACGGCCACCAGTACATTGGCATCTATAAAAATCAACTTCATTTGCGGCTCTCAAAAAACGCATCGGACATGGCCTTGCGGTTGCGTTTTTTTTGCGAAACGTACTCGGCTTGCTCTTCGGCTACTTGCAACACCCAATCGCTAATGGGAAAATTTTCGATGCTTTTTGGGCCTTGCGCAATGGCTTTGCTGTAAATAAGCTCGGTAAAACGGCTGAGGCTTATACCCAAGCCATCAGCCAAGCTTTTGGCTTGCTGTATGATTTGAGCGTCGAAGCTAAGCGTAATTTTTGCGTCCATTATTTACACATTTAAGGCACAAAAATATTCAATTTATTACAACCAAAAGTATTTTTTCGTAATAATAAAAAAACTTATACGTATAAATTGACGTAGCGATTTTTAAGCCGGAATCAAACCCATTTCATCTGGTCAAATTATCACCGCTCGAGGCCGGCAAGCGGGCCATTGGCGGCAAACAAATGGTCGATGCGCCGCTCCACATCGGGGTCTTTTTGAAGGGCGGGGGCGTGGTGTGGTTTTATGCGGGCGTCTATAATAAGTGGGCCTTTGCAGCCCCAATGCTTGTGCACCGTAGTGGCATTTACCCCATAAATGTCGTGACTGGGGTTGCACCGGGTATAGGCCACCCACAGGTAGTTTTTGAGGCTTGCGGCCGTAAATGCTGCATCGTTGCAAACAATTAGAAAAGGCAGCCCCTCAAGCTCGCGGTTAGCGTGGCTCAATCGCTGGTTAATTTCCTCCATTTCTTGCTGGGCCTGGGCATACGTGGTAAATGGCGGCGCTTCTACAGCCACCACACCCGGCATACAGAGTGCACACTTTAGCGGCAATGCCTCGGTAAGCACCGGCGGTACCTGGCGTGCCAATTCGCGCAGTTTTTCTCCATAGGCAGCAAACACCACTTTGCTGCCCGTGTTTAGGCCTGTGCCGCTGTAATCCAGCGTATCCATGGTGGTATTGGTGTAAAAATGCACATCGCGGGTAAGGTCAATCCGTTCAAGCAAGTAGGTCATAAAAGCCTCAATATCATGGGTGTGCAGGCGGTTGGTATCGTCGGCGGTTATAAACAGGAATTTGGCCAGACTCAGTTGGCCCGTACCCAATATGTGGTTGGCAATGGTAAGCAATTCGGCCGGCTGCTTGGTGGGGGCATAGGGCGTGTAGCGTTCACTGCCAATGGCCAAAAGCAGGGGGTGCACCCCGGCAGCATCCACAGCGTGCACTTCTTTTACGCCCGGTATTTCTTGTGGTATGGCGTCGCCCGTCATTTCGTGTATCAGCTGGCCAAAGCTGGTATCTTCCTGTGGCGGACGGCCTACCACGGTAAATGCCCAAATGGCATCTTTTTTAGCATATACCTGCTTTACCCGCATCAATGGAAAGGGGTGCTCGAGGCTGTAGTATCCAAGATGGTCGCCAAAAGGCCCCTCTCGTTTGTTCTCGCCGGGGTACACCTCGCCGGTAATTACAAAATCGGCATCGGTGCTTATGGCAAAGCCGTGGCGATAGCAGTATCTAAACCGCCGGCCACCCAACACGCCGGCAAAGGTCATTTCGCTAAGCCCCTCGGGCAGTGGCATTACGGCCGCCACGGCATGCGATGGCGGGCCACCCACAAAACAGCTTACTTTAAGCGGCTGGCCCAGTCGGTTGGCCTTGGTTTGGTGTACACCTATGCCGCGGTGCAGTTGGTAGTGCAGGCCTATTTCCTGGTTGGTCACATAATCATTGCCCGTAAGTTGAATGCGATACATACCCAAGTTGGCCTTCATAATGCCAGGTGCGTCCACATCTTCGGTGTAAACCTGCGGCAGGGTTACAAAAGCACCACCATCCATGGGCCAGTGCTGAATAAGTGGCAAATCTTGAATGCTGATGGCACTATGAAGAACCGGCTTGCTAAGCGGGTTTTTTAGTGGTAAGGCTGAAAGGGCAGCCCACCCGGTTTTGGCGTGTTTTAGTGGACTTTTTAGGGCTTTGATGGGGTCGTTTTTGAGGGCTACCATTTGCTGCACCAAGCGCAAGGTATCTCTAAACAAAAACTTACTGCGCTCCAAAGTGCCATAAAGGTTGGATGCGGCACGGTATTTACTGCCTTTTACATTTTCGAACAGCAGTGCCGGACCCTGTGCCTCGTACACCCGCAGGTGTATGGCTGCCATTTCTAGGTGCGGATCTACTTGCTGCTTAATGCGAACCAGCTGTCCGTTTTTTTCGAGGTCTAGTAAGCTTTCTTCGAGTGATGCGTATGCCATAGTGCAATAATAACAGCAAACGGCTGACCTTGTTTACCGTAATTTTTGCCGCCGCCGTGCCGCTCCCCCCGCCCGCACCTAAGCATAGCGGGGGTGAATGTTTATAGCTAATGATTATTAGAAACGTCCTAGCCCGCAAGCGGGGTAGCGTATAACTCGGCCAATTTTTAACTACAGTATTCGAAATAGCTGGGGCTCTTTTACCTTGGTGGTACACGGCGTTACCAAGCTATCGCCCCGCTGGGGATCGAAAACGTCCCCCTTAAATGAACATGGCTTGCTAAAGTGCCCTGCCCGAAAGCGGTGGCATTTTGCTCATTTCGCATCTCTTGGCGGGAAGATTTTGTAGCTACCCCCCATGGGGTACCAATTTGTTAGCAAAGTAGGTTTGGGTAAAAATTACGGATCAGTCATCTTTTTGGTGGCTTAGGATGCCAGCATGTTAAGTTCCTCACTTAACCGGGTATAGCCAGTGCTTTACTTTTGACTTTTGTTTCAAAAAGCTGAAAAGACATTCTCTTTTTAGCTCAAATCATAACTTTTTGCCCGTTGCAACGCGGTTTGATTGCCCATTCAAAAAAGTTAATGTGTGCTAATTGTTTAAGTTTTTTGTATATTTATGGCCATTTTATTGGAGTTTATCTTAAAACTGAACGTTTTGTACTGTAAAAGATATCTTTCATTTTGCCTTCTTTTTGGGTTTTGTGTGTTTCATTTTTTTGCTGGCGCACAGGCACCATTATGCCGTATAAGACATTTAAACATAGAAAACGGGCTTCCCCAAAGTTCCGTTAAGGGCATGGCTTTTGATAAAAACGGTTTTTTATGGCTTGAAACAAATAGTGGCCTTCAGAAATTTGATGGCAGACATGTACAAATAGTTTTTGAAGATAGCTTACAAGCAATGATTGCCAGGGTAGAGAATACATACGATGACTGGATTATTGCCTACGATATTGATTTAAATGTTTTCCATCTTAACCAGGGGCAGGCACGGTACTATAAAAGCATGAAGCCTGAATTTTTTCATCGTTTGAGAGGCAAAGCATTATTTGGACAAAAGTACAATCTAGTTAAAAATGATCTGTCTATAGGTAGAACTGCGTATAAGAGTTTAGAAGTATGCTGGTCTTTCGACAGGCAAATTTCCTTTTATACTGCTTATGATAGTACTGGTATTTACATAGCCGATACGGTGTTGCAATTGCCCGGTATCAGGTTTCAAAAGTCGGGTTTTATCAACAACTCCTTTATTTTTTCAAGTAAGCACAATCGGCAAATTACAGCCCTGCATAAAAACGGTACTTTTCAGCAGATAACACGGCTTAGGTTGGCTGATGTAGTGTTAAATGTTGATGATTTTGTTGATCGGTCATACTGGGTTAGGGGCAAAGGCGCATTGTTTGCCATTTATAACCATACTTTTTACAGCCTCACTCTAGATGGAAATACTATTTTGTTGAAGCCTGTTTACGAAAAGCTACCTCATTTAAACAAAATAGATTGTGCTATTTACAATGAAGCCACAAGTGTACTTGCCATTGGTGAATACAAAAGTGGCCTTTTTTTCATTGAGCGGGGTATAGCAAGGGTATTGCTTACCAAGGATTATGCTCCGGAAATCTTTAGAAATCGGGCAAATGACAATATAGCCAGTTTGCTATGGACAACGAAGGGAGAATTCCTTGCCGGTAATGGTTTCATGTATAACAAATCCAAAACACCATGGTATGATGTGGATAGTATTGTTCCATTTTTTTTGATGCAGGATTCTTATTCCCGTATTTGGCTACAATCAAGAAACGGTATGCCTGTTATACTAAACAGCGATTTCTCGGTTTTTGCAAGATTGAACAAAGCCTGGGATTATTACGGGGCATTAGAAATGGGTACCGGTGTTTATTGGACACATAAAGATTCAACTATTTCTAAGCTGGAGTGGGATAATCATCGCTTCGATCGTACATTTTCCAATAATTTGAACATAAATGGTACAATCGTTCACATGTACAAGTTGGACAACACGCACATTTTGCTTTGTTGTACCCGGGGGCTTTATAGGTACAATGTCCAAAACGGTCGGTTAGATCATATCACCGATAGCAAGGAATACAATTTCAGGGGGATGACGATAAGCCCAGGGGGTAATATTTATGTAAATACCTATGGTGATGGTTATTTTTTGTTACGTGGCGATAGCCTTTTACCCCTGCCTTTGGATAAGGATAAACACCTAAAATTCCCCCATGGTTTTGTGTTTGATAAGCTTGGGTATGTATGGATACCTACAAACTTTGGGCTTTTTCAAGCACTTGAGCAAGACATTATAGATTATGCCAATAATCAGGCTGAAAATGTTTATTTTCATTATTATGATCAAAATTATGGGTTTGCAACCAATGAATTTAATGGCGGGGGCTATCCTAGCGCATTATTGGCGCCGGATGGCAAAATGTATTTTGCATCAATGAATGGGTTGGCTATAGTTGATCCTGAAAGCATAAAACCTGTGCTTCCGGAAGGTCCTATATTTGTAAAAGAGGTTTTGGTAAATGGCAAAAGAGTAAACTATGCAAATAAAATTAACCTGCCAAGGGATTTCAACAACGCAACCCTCAGGGTTGAACTGCCTTATTTTGGAAGCGATAAAAACCTTTACCTCAGCTACAGGATCAATGGGCTAAATGCCCAGTGGATGACACTACCCGACAATGGAGAAGTGAATATTTCATCGCTGAAAGGTGGGGAATACACCATCGAATTCAGGAAAATGAATGGCTTTGGAAAAAACAATTACGCCTATCTGCGCCTTCCATTAAAGGTTCAAAAGTATTTTTATGAAACTACTGTTTTCTATGTGTTTTCAGCAATTCTGTTCGTTTTGGCTGCTTTAGGGTTTGCGAAATTCAGAAACAGAGTGTTATTAAAAAGAGAAGCACAGTTGGAGTCTGAAATTAGAAAGCAAACGAAAACTCTTAGTGAAAACCTTGAAAACCTTAGCCATAAGAATGTTGAATTGAAAGAGAAAACGGAGATGCTTAATACCATTTATGCGGTGGTAACCCACGATTTAATTTCTCCAATCAGGTTTCTCCGTAGAGCACTTTTCAAACTTGATGAAATGCCTAAGGCGGACATGAAGCAGCAAATGGATATGATTTTGCATACTACTGAGCATGCCGAAGAGTTTGTGCATGATTTACTGGTTTGGATTAAATTGAATCATGATGCAGTGTTGGCGGAAATGGACGAGATTAGCCCACATGAATTGATTGAAAAGAATATACAGCTTTTTTTATGGCTGGCCAACGACAGGGGTGTTGAACTGAGTCAAGATCCTCCATATATCAATACTCCCGTTAAGGTTTCTGAAGAGCTGGTAAGTATTTTATTAAGGAACTTTATAGACAATGCATTAAAATATACTTCAAAGGGAAGGGTCTCAATTAAATCGCACGTGGAAGCAGATGTTTTAAATATCAGTATTAAGGATACAGGAAAGGGTATGATGCCCGACATCGTTGAAAAAATAAATGCAAGAAATGCCCCTTATGTGCTAACCCTTAAAAGCCACATGGGTATGAAAATTGTTTTTGATATATTGGGTATATTAAAGGGCGAATTAAAGATTGAGAGTGAATTAAACAAGGGTACAATCGTACATCTAAAAATTCCCGTTAATGTCAATTGAGATTTAGCTGATATAAGTAATTTTAATTTTTGATTAATTCTGTGAGGAGCTTCATTTTTTTTGGTTAAAGTTCGTGTGTGCCTGCTTAGTTGCTATGGGTGAGTTTTAATACACAAAATGTAAAGTTTTGAGTTATCATTGGGTCAATCAGAAATTTGCCATTGAGTAATTATGCTCAATGGCAAGGCAAAACTATAACTCATTGACAAAAAGTTACTATCACTGCATGTTCAGATGTGCCCAATTACGAAGTATCGTCGAAGCCAACCGAATTACTTCACATATTCCTTGCACATCTCAATTAAACCAACCAAACTCTTCACATACATTTTGGTCATAGCCCTGTTTTTATAAGTAGAAATAGCGCTAAGGCTAAGGTTTGTCTTCTCTGCAATTTCAGTAAGGGTAAACCCTTTGGCTATTTCAAGCACAATATCATACTCCCTAGCCGATAGCCTTTCAAGTGGATTCTGCATGCTGGTACCTATTCTGTTATGTACCATGTGATTCATTACTGTTGGGCTTAAGGTTTTGTTGCCTTTAAGTATGGTTTTAATAACCGAAATTAGATTATCGTCACTGGTATTTTTACCCATAAACCCATAGGCGCCTTTTTTTAAATACCGCACAGCAATATGCTCATCTTCATATTGGGTAAAAATCAAAATTTTCAGATTGGGATACGATAAAACGATTTGCTCAAAATCTGAAAACGACATAAGGGGCATGTTAACATCCAATATCAACAAATCATATTCCCTCGCTAAAAGGGCATCAAAAAGCTCTTGGCCATCATAGGCCGACTGTATAGATGCTTCTTGCAAGTGGTGCTTAAAAAGATAAACAAGGCCTTTATGCATTAAGGGATGATCATCGGCAATTAAAAAATTCTGCTTCATGGTAGTTTTTGTAAAGTAAGTAGAAGTAAAAAATATTATGTAATTACAATGGGGCTGTAAAATTAAGTAAAGCTGAACTATTGTCGCCGCTCGCATTTAAATGTAGTATAATTACTACATCAATCGTAAATCAATCACGGCTTGAACATCACTGTGCTGCTTAATTTTGTCCGGCTACAATTAGACGAAGTCTTTTTTTTTCTTAAGATAAATTTTATATTCCATGATCAAAGCAACAACTACTTCACTGGAAACTAAAAGGTTTTTTATACCTACAGTAATGGTGTTTTTTTTATATTTCAATAATGCGGAGGTGCTGAAAGCACAAACCACTGAAACCATCGCTTCCGGTTCCTTCATCATCAACATGGGCCAAACCCCTCAAACCGTAAACAACGGTTTAAAGCCCTACGGTCTGTTATACGATCTGTTGAAAAACAATTCTGTACCCATAAAGTGGGTTATAAACCCCGCCAAAACAAAAGATGGCGTTGATTTTACCCACAACGGCGTCAATTACGCAGGTGGTACATTCATCATTCCCGCCGGGTTTCGCACCACGGACGTTAATAATCGTATTATTTTTTGGCAGGGTCAGGGTGTGGTAGGCGCCACCTCGGTAGCGCCGCTTACATTGCCGGTGTTTAGAACCCTTACGGCAGCACCCCGCTGGACCTTAGACAGGGATAACGGCAACATTGTTACAGGATTTTTCGCTGCTGCCGGCATACCTGCATCGGCATACGGGGGCAGCAGCTCCAACTGGAAGCTACCCTCTCAGCTTAATGCCTGCGACGATGTATTTGCACTGCCACATGCCGACCCTAAATGGGCCACCCACAGCAACCTTTTTAACTGGAACAATACATTTAAAGGGGCTATCTGGACGGGTTGCCACGCAGTAAGTGCGTTGGAAAACATGTACAACCCGGCCAATACGTCACAGCAAACCAACTTTTTAACTCAAAAAGTAACCACTGCCGGATCCCAAATTATTTTACCGGTAAACGGATCTACCAATTATGCACAGAACTCCCTGGTTTTGTGGGGCAAACACGACGATGGTACTGTGCCTTTCCTTACCAATACCGGTGGCCCTCAGTCGGGTACTATCGCACCTCCATCCGATCCTGTTTCTCAGTTTATTGGCAAGCCGGATGGTGCCATCGCCGCGGGTGGCTCTGAGCAAATTTATGTGCCGGTAAAAGGTGGCGGTTGGCTGCCATCTACCAAAATAATTACCTGGGATGACAGCCCTCCGGCAAAAAATACTGCTATAGGCATAAACCCTAGTGTGGCCATTGCCTACGGCCGGGCTTTTGGCGACAACAACCGGGGCCTTGTAATGTACTCCGGTGGCCACGATAACAACAAAGGCCCTGTGGCCGATGCCGTAGCCATTAGAAGAGCGTTTTTCAATTTTGCTTTTTTGTCCATGGAAGATAAAATAGTAAACCCTGCCGTAAGCGGTATTATCAATGGTTCGGTGGTAACACCCGGTGTACCCGTAGCCTTGTCGGTAACGGTGCCACCGCCTGCCACTTTATCTGGCTATACCTTTCAGTGGTCATCTACCTGCGGTGGTACTTTCTCGCCATCCACCACGGCCTCCAGCATTACGTTTACCCCGGCGGCAGTAGTTGGCTCGGTACCGTGTAACATTACCGTAAAAATTACCGACGCCTGTGGCCGCGAAAGCTTTTCTACTACATCTATTACGGTAGTGTGTGGCTTAACCGTGGGTACCACCCTTGTGCAGCCCTGCGGCGCCAGCAGTAACGGCTCTATAGCCATGACCATATCAGGCGGTTCAGGACCATACACCTATACCTGGACACGTACCGAAGGCGGTACAGGCAGCGGCAGTGGAACTACCATTAGCGGCCTTGCAGCAGGTACCTACAGTGTTACCGTTACAGCGGCCAACGGTTGTGCCAATACTTTTTCCCGTACGGTTAGCGGTGGTACACCCGGTTATACCTACCTGTGGACAGGTGGTGCCACCACGCCCAACCGCAGCGGTTTGGCGGCCGGTACCTATAATGTAACCGTAACCGATACCCGCGGCTGCACCGGCACAGCAAGTGCCATAGTTACACAGCCGGCGGTTATTACGGCCACGCCCACCATTACCCCGGCCAACTGTTTTGGGCAGGCAAGTGGTACCATTACCCTTGTGGTAGCAGGCGGCACAGCACCCTACAGCTTTTTGTGGGCCGATGGCGCCACCACCCAAAACCGCACCGGCCTTGCCGCAGGCACATACTCGGTAGTAGTTACCGACAGCCGCGGATGTACCCTTGCGGTAAACAGCCTTGCGGTAGCACAACCGGCAGCGGCACTTTCGTTGACTACCTCAGTGGTAAATATTAACTGCAACGGCCTTAACAATGGATCCGCTACGGTAACGCCAACAGGCGGCACCGCACCTTATACCTATAATTGGAATGGCACGCCTACCGGCGATGGTACAGCTACCATTACCGGCCTTGCAGCAGGCAGCTACCCGGTAACCGTAACCGATGCGAGGGGTTGTACAGCAGTAGCCACGGCCACCATTACCGAAACAGCACCGCTTACCGTAAGTGCAGCCTTTGTGCGGCCCACCTGCCCGCCGGGTGTAGCTACCCTGGGCAACGATGGCAGCATAACCCTTACCGTAGCCGGCGGCACCGCCCCACGCACCTATGTATGGACGGCCACAAACGGTGGCATTATACCCGGGGGACAGGCCAGCAACCAAAACCTCACCCTGTTGGTAGCAGGTACGTACAGTGTTACCATTACCGATGCCAGTGGTTGCACAGCCACTACCTCGGTTACCCTAACCAACATAAACCCTAACCCTGTTACGCCAGGGGTTATTAAAAACAATTAATCTCCCTGACTAACATTAAAACTGATAACAATGAGAAACATACATAAATATTTAAAGGTTGCTTTT
>RDXD01000105.1 GCA_004292575.1 Bacteroidota bacterium | reverse complement strand
ATAGTCTTAATCCTTGTTATAATGGATGAGGCAATTAGCCATACGTCTTAAGGCCACTACTGTAGATGCTGGTTTTGTCTTAATCCTTGTTATAATGGATGAGGCAATTAGCCGAGCGGGGATTTTAGGTGCAAGCAGGTTGCTTGCGTGTCTTAATCCTTGTTATAATGGATGAGGCAATTAGCCTACTGTAGATGCTGGTTTTGAAGTAGATGGTGTGAACGGTCTTAATCCTTGTTATAATGGATGAGGCAATTAGCCTGTATTTTTCGCAATTGGTTGTTTTTCAATACCTTGTGTAGTCAGTTGGTGGGTTTTTAGTGCCTTGGGCATGGTTTTTAAATCGATCTATTGTACAAATAACGGCCTTTTTTGTACATAATAGGTAGCTTTTTTTTAGATGGCCCGAAGGTTTACTGCCTGCTGCGTGGCCTGTTGTTTTTTGTTATCGTACCCCTCGGCTATTTCGTAGCTTATTTTTAAGCCCACCCGCAGGCTTTGGGCCGCACCGCGGTACTGTTTTATCAAAAAATATAGGTTGGCACCGCCAGCTTCGGGCTTTATAAATCCCGCATGCCCATTGGGCAATAGGTTGGCTACCGTGCCCAACTGGCGCGCAGCCGCTTTAGTTCCATTGGCCCCGGCCTGCCAGGTGCTCCACAGCGGGTTTAATTGCTGTAGCAGCGCCGCCACGCTGGGTACCGCGCCACCATTGGCGGCTTGTGCCATTAGCTCGGGTGCCACGGGCCACTGGTTTTGCAGCCGCAGGGCCACCATCAGTTGCGCATGCAGCAGGGCCTCGGCAGCCTTATTTTGCTGCTGCAGCAGTGCCATCATGCTAGCATACAGGCGCAGCTTTTTGGGCGGGTCGCCATAGGCCAGTGCCGCCTGCGCATATAGCCCCAGTGCCGCCACCGGGTCGGCTGTTATTTCGGCCAGATCGGCCAGCATAAACCACTCTTTTTTGCGCCGCAGCAGTTGGGTTAGCAGGGTGGCAGCCTCGGCGCGGCGGTTTAGCTGCACCAGGCAGGCGGCCTGCCGCCGCCCAAACCACACATCGTTGCTGTAGTGCCACTTTTTTATGTTGGCGGCAGCTTCGGCACACAGTTGTAGGCAAGCCTCCCATTGCCCCTGTTGCAGCAGGCACTTGCTTTTCCAGCTGTACCACTCTTCCACATCGCTGGCCAGTTCGGTTTGTTTGTTTTTTCCCGGCAGGGCCACCGCATAGGTGTCCTGCGTTAGTTGGGTTACATCCAGCCGGTTTAGCCAGCCTTCCATTTGTAGCCATGGCGCATGCGGTAGGGTGCTTAGGTGCTTTATGGTTTTAAATATGCTGCGCACCGCAGGGCTGTAGGGGGTGTGCGGTGGGCTAAGTTGTAGTATGGCATTTACGGCTTTTTCAAGCGTGGCGGTGTGGCTGCTGCCCGCGCCAGCCGGTGTGGTGGCTATTTGGGTATAGTATATGCACCAGGCATACTGCTGGTTTAGCAGTGTGCTTTGTGCAAAGCGGGTGTATGCTGCGCGGCTTACGGCCAGTGCCTGCTGGTAGGCGCGGGTGTGGCGCAGGCATTGCCCATAGCTCCACAGGTCCCACTCGCCAAAGGCCAGTGGTTCCTGCTGCCATAAAGTATTGTAGAGGTCTAGGGCTTGCGCCATGTTTTTGTTTTTGCGCAGCTCAAAAGCTTGTGCCAGGGTAGGTTGCATATTGGTATAGGGTTTTAGTGCGCTGTGTTAAAAAAATAGGGTGTTGGGTGGGTCCACCAGCACATCAATGTTTACATTATTGCCAATCAGCTTCATGCTGCGCACATCGGCCACGTTTACTGGCACCACAATTATGCTGTCGCTGTTTTCGTAGTAGCTGTTTATGTCTTTTAGCGTGTGGTGTATATCGGCAAATTTTTGCTGGTCGGTGTTGGCCATAAATACCGATTTCTGTATGCGCACACAGCCCTGTTTTTCCAAATACTTGCTTACCGCTGTGCGCACTTTATTGTTTTCTATGTCGTACATAATAAGGTAGTTCATGGTGGTGGCTTTTTGGGGTTTGTGGCGCACTATGCCCAGTATGGTTTTTATGCGGTTGGGTAGCGGTGGCAAGTCTTCATCAGCCGGCTCGCCGTTGGGGTTGGTTTGGGTGGGGTTTTGTGGCTGGGTGGGCGCTCTTAAAATGCCCGCTTTTTGCATGCGTTCCAGTTCTTGCTTTAGGGTTAGCACCACAGGTTTTGGCTTGGGCATGGTGGGGTTGGTTGAGGTTGAGGCGGCGCCCTGAGCTTGTCGAAGGGTTGAGGCGGCGCCCTGAGCTTGTCGAAGGGTTGAGGCGGCGCCCTGAGCTTGTCGAAGGGTTGAGGCGTCGCCCTGAGCTTGTCGAAGGCGCCGCCCTGAGCTTGTCGAAGGCGCCGCCCTGAGCCTGTCGAAGGCGCCGCCCTGAGCTTGTCGAAGGCGCCGCCCTGAGCCT
>RDXD01000104.1 GCA_004292575.1 Bacteroidota bacterium | reverse complement strand
CGATCTCACGGTCACCAATCCGGACCATCAAGTCTTCCATTTTGGCAAGGTCGGTTCAGAATCGCCCATTCATCTGATCATCCACAACGCCAACACCTACGATCGCATCCTAACCTTCGGCGCGTTGGGGTTTTGTGAAGCCTACATGGAAGGCTGGTGGGACGAAGAAAATGATCGCCTTTTTGAACTGCTAGGATTATTGAATCGCAACCATGTTATTGATAAAGCCCGAGAAAACGTCACCATTCCTCTGATTCTCCAAGTTGTCAAGCAACGTCTGAAAACTCTTCCAATTCTGATTCAGAACAGTCGTAAAAATGTCCAGTATCACTATGACTTAGGCAACGACTTTTATCGGAGTTTTCTCGATCCAACGATGACTTACTCCTGCGGCTATCGCCTTCAGGAAAAAGATTCTCTGGAACAAATGCAGCTTCAGAAATATGATTTAATTTGCCGAAAATTGGAGTTAAAAACCGGAGAATCCCTCATTGACATCGGCTGTGGCTGGGGCGGGATGTTGATCTACGCCGCAGAGCACTATGGCGTCTCGGGAACCGGGATTACCCTGAGTGCGGAACAGGCAAAGTTAGCCCAGGAACGGATTGAGCAGCAAGGACTGAGCGATCGCATCCAAATCCTCCTCAAGGACTATCGAGAAGTCCAAGGGCAATACGACAAATTGGTCAGCATCGGCATGTTTGAGCATGTCGGCAAAGGCAATTTTATGACGTTCATGAAAAAGTCCGCCGAGCTATTGCAAGTGGATAAATCAAGTGCCTGGCGGCGCAGGAAAAGTTTAAACATTGAAGCGTATATTCGTTGTAAGGATCTTTTGCAATACACCCTTCAAAACGGAAGCTGATGGAAGCGATGGTTTATTTTATCGTCATTTTTGGCTCTGTGCTTTTCGCCATGTTGTACCAGCAAATCTGGCAAAGATTGTGTGCTTTGCAGCTCTTGACTATGTATCACCCTGAAATAAGTTGACCGTTTTTAAAATGAGATTTATGATAAAAACGGGAAAAAGAATCAAGCCGAAAAGGGTATTTTCGGAGGAGTTTAAGAAGAAGCTTGTAGCTGATTTTGAATCGGGTGCTGCCACTGTCCGCATGATGCAGGCTCAGTACAACATTTCTAGTTCTGCGCTTTACAGGTGGATTTACACTTATTCGAAGTACAACGAAAAAAACGTGAGGATTGTCGAGATGAAGGATAGTCAAACCCAGCGGCTCAAGGAGCTGGAACAGAAGGTCAAGGAACTGGAAAGGGCTGTAGGCCAAAAGCAAATCAAAATCGACTTTTTGGAGAAGATGATTGAGCTTGCGGAAGATCATTACGCTATTGACGTAAAAAAAAATTCTTCCATCCAACCCTCTGGTGGTTCCAGTCCAACAGCGAAGGATTGAGCTATTCACTCAATACCATGTACAAAACAATGGAAGTGAGTAAACAAGCTGTGCATCAAGCAAAACAGCGCCAATTGGCTTTTGACCATGAGGTAGAACAACTCATCCCAAAGGTTCAGCGGATTAGAAAAGAGCATCCGGGTTGTGGCCTTGAAAAAATGTACCTCGACCTTCAGCCCAAAACCATGGGAAGAGATGCTTTTTGCAATGTCTTTATGGAGCTTGGGTACGGGGTAAAACCAGTACGCAATTATCACAGAACCACCTTTAGAGGAGATTACTTTTATCCCAATCTGATTGAAGGAATGGAGGTAAACAGGCCTTTTCAAGTAATCCAGAGCGATATTACTTACTTCCGCATTAACGATCAGCACTATTACCTGGTGTTCATTATCGATGTATATACACGCATGGTTTTGGGATACAACGTTAGCGATAGTCTACGGACTGAGAGCAATGAAAAGGCACTTGATATGGCGCTCAAACAGATGAAGTTTTTACCTGGAGGGCTTATTCATCACTCCGATAAAGGATCGCAATACAGCAGCACCATCTACACGGAAAAACTCAAAAAGCATGGCATTCAAATAAGCATGGGCAATGCAGCCTGGGAGAACGCTTTTGCCGAAAGAATCAATGGGATTATCAAAAACGAATACTTGAAAAAGTGGTCAATAAACAGCTTCGAAGAACTGAAGCGATGCGCCACAAAAGCGGTCAATCACTACAATCGTAAGCGCAGGCACAGGGCGTTTAAAATGAAGTACAATCCGGTCAACTTCTACCAAAATCTCTTAGCTTTGAGTGCCCAAGAAAGACCGACGGTGATTATCTATGCCGAAGGAAGGTTAAACTTCAAAGGGACATCGAGTCCCTCTGAAGTTTGCCCAAGGAAAGATCCTCTGGCTCATATCTGTCCGATGGATTATAACCAATAAGTAGAAATAGCGGTCAACGCTATTTAGGGAAGTACAAAAGTGGCAGACAGCCGACAGCCAATCGCCGAAGGCCAATCGCCACCCTTCGGCTCCGCTCAGGGAACTGTCCAAC
>RDXD01000460.1 GCA_004292575.1 Bacteroidota bacterium | reverse complement strand
GTAGTAGTTGCTGGAGGAGTAGCGCTGGTGGTTTATGGTGTACCAGCAATTGCATTGGCAATGGGCGGAGCCATTGTTATAAACTCTACTTTATCCGCTGGTGGAGCCGTTGCTATTGGTGCTATTGTAGGTGCGGCTGGGGGTGCGGTGGCTGGAGGGATAAATGATGTTAAAAAGAGTATGAAATAGTAATTTCTAGTTGGATTATTAAGTTGGGTTCAATATAAAATAATGTATAAACTATTATATTTTTCGGTTTTGCTTTTTTCAGCAAACTGCTTGGCGCAAACTTTTACTTACGATAATCTAAGCAGATTGACAGCAATTGATTATCCTAATGGTAATAAAATAACCTATGCCTATGATAAGTTGGGAAATCGCATCTCCCAAACATTAATTTCTGAGTATTGCCCACCAAATACACCTGCTTTTATCGCTACCCTACCTGGTACAAAATTCCAATGGCAGGTAAAGATTGATTCGGTTTCCTCCTTTGCTCCCATATCAGATAATAATATTTATTACGGCAGCAAAATTGACTCCCTGGTTATTATGAACCCTGCGACGACTATGGTTGGTTACCGATACCGCTGCGCGGTCACACTTGATGGCGAAACAAGTTTCGGACCTGAATATGAGCTCAGAATAAAAGCAATCTGGCAAGGTGGGGCGGATAGCGTTTGGCTTAATCCTGCAAATTGGGAGTGTGGCTTGGTGCCAGCGCCAAAAATAGACGTAATAATTCCAAAGCAAGCCAATGCACCAATTATAAGTAATGATACAAAAGTAGAATCTATATTACTTAAAGAGGGTGAAACTCTTACCATATTGCCTGGTGTGAAACTTGAAATTACCGGGAAACCCAAAAATTAGTTTTTGGCTGAAAGACGCATGCCTCATATTATGTCCCTTATCCCCACCTCCCGCTCAACAGCCTCCCGCTGCAAGATCGGGAGTTTTATTTTATGAAACCCAAAAAGGTTAGCACGTATCGTTCCGTCTTTTAATCACCATGCTGCTGCTGCAAGCCCAGTTCACACATCGGCCTTTGGCAACATTCCATCAGTAGCACCCGTATGGCCTGTAAGCCAAAAAAGCGGGTCGTTTTTATACTAACCACCATTTGTGTTCTACTTGCCAAGACTCCTTTATAGTTATCCCTTTTGCTGTAAATGTTATATAAGGGCTCTGCATCTATAAAATTTTTCATCCCCGAAAATCCAAACTTGAACTGAGGATTTTCGGGGATCAATTATCGAAAATATAAATTGCGCTTAAAAGGTGTTCTAAAAATTTGGCATTAAATAGTTTAGAATTTGGCTCCAGCAGCAGGCTTTATGAAACAATGGCTATTTTTGTGATTCCCCGTCCGGCAGTTCCGTTTTCTCTTGCTTTTCTCCCAAGCCCTCCCAAAAATCAACCGTTCCTTTCATTATCTTAATCTGCAAAATGGCAAGCATACCGGTAAAAAAATCCGCTTGATCGGTTTCTACCATTATGCGGTACCAGGTAGCCATGAGCGGAATGTTATTTTGCTGTAGGGCCTGTAGGCAGCGCAGGGCACAGAAGATGCTGTATTCTTCAGCGCTAAAGCTGGGGTACTCGGTACAAACCTCTTTCAATATAGAGGGGTTAGTGTTTAGCAGGGGCAATTGGGGAAAGTTTTCGGGTTCAGCGGTTACCAAAAAGGATTGGGCCAATGCAACAATGGGGTAGTGGCGGTTTAAATGTATATGGGGGGTAAGGGTTTCAAAAAGCTTAGGGCCGTACTCAGTGGTCAGAAGGTAAAAAACGCATTGGGCCAACACCAATGGATTGATGTCGCCGCTTGATTGAAGCAGCTCATCAAGGTGTTTACGTTTTTCTTCCACCGTAAAGTCGGGTAATTTTGCTTCAAGGTTTAAATAGTCCGTCATTCCTTGTTCATAATCTTCCATCTCAGATCCATTTGGAAGGTATGTCCAGCTCATAGCGTCCTCATTGGCCATTTGCTTAATGTGTTCAATTTGTATGCCAACGGTTTCGTTCATGCCGGGTATTTCTGAGGCATAGCGGGGTAAATAGGCTATTTCTTCGTACAGGCGTACTACCCTTTCTGCATAAATGTTCAATTGCTCTAAATCGGTCCGGCTTTCAAAAAGTTCTGAATCAAAGATCTCGTCCGAGGCCAGCATCATGGTATTATGTGCAGTAAGTTCACCCAATGGGATGGCGTTCAAGGTAATTTCTTTCTCATCTTCCCAATTTTCTATCTCGTCTTCATCCCCCCAATCACCTTCATCATCATTCGCTCCCTTCCTTTCTACAAGCGTAACTTTATAGTTGCCTTCCCCAGCATATTTTTTCAACTTGCTGTGTGCGTCGGCATATTGGCCGGGGTAGGTTTCAATGAGGTGCGGAATGCCATCCTCTCCGGTTGCAATGTCATACAGTTCAATAGCATTATCGTCTTCTTCAAGTGCATATTTTGCTGTGGCAAAATCGGCGTGGGGTTTTATATGGTATTCTTCCGCAAATTCAAGCCCGGCATACACAATATTATGGGCAAGCACGTACGGAATTTCAACCCAGTTCATACCGGCGGCTTCTATCATTTCAGCCATTTTATCGGCATCGGTATTAAAGAACCAGGTAGCATCTACTACGCCAAGGCATAGCAAATCCACCAAAAAAGTAGAACCTGATACGTTTCCGTTAACATGTTTGCGCATTACCATAACCTGTGCCACTTTTGACTCCTCCCATTCATTGTTAACCATGCATTTGTAAATGGGCAACTTTCTGAGGCGGGTCTCAAAATACTTGCGGGGCGATGGATTCTGCATAAAAAACGGACTTTATTGCAAAGAAAGGGTTTGGTTGCGAATTATAGTTTTGGTTTAATTTATTGGCCCGCAGGATGGGCGTTGGCATACATTTTTACGATAGGTGTCCGAATTATAGCAAGCAGGTGCCATCGGGTTTCGCCTATTAATGCCAGTACAAGTGCTGCCCAAGCTAGGCGTTATGGCTATGCAAAAATGGTTTGCATAGTACCGTGACGAGTGTAGCCGCTACAAATTTTAAGCCAGTAAAGGTTGGGGGTATTTTAAGTATAAGCCAGGTAAAGCCCCTACCAATCACTGGCAGGAAATCGGAAACCGCTGGCAGCAATTGGCAGACTTGGGTACGTACCGAGTGGAGCGTATTTATCAAAAACGTAAACGGAAATACAAGGGTAGCGGGGCAGTTGACTAGAATAAAAACGGGCCACCGAGCATTATAACGCTGCCTTGAATGCTACTACTAGAAACGGAATGTAGTAAACCTTAATTCTTTAACGGGCGTTGGCAAAAGTTAGGCTTGCGCCAGCTATATTGAAGCGGGTTGGCTTAACTTGCTAGGCAACATCTACAGTGTTCATTTGTAGGCTGTAATTCTTTAGAAAATTGGGGCAGAAATTCATGCCGTTTGGCCATTAGACGCCGCCAGTATCAATAGCTACTCGGCGAAAGCAAGCCATAGCTAGCAATGGAGTACTGATGCCTTCGCCGATGAGCGCTTAAAGTCGATTGATTTGGTTTCGCGGTGGTTGAAGGTTAGCCGAAGCATAAAGTTGGCTATGTTGTAGATCTTGATGATTTTGTGACTAGCTACTTTATGGCTCAATTTTATTAATTTCAGTTTTTCTGCGGCAGGTAGTCCATCGTTCAGCAACTCGGGGTGGCGCAAAGAAGCCCACTAAAACACCATGGCGTGGGCTTTAGTGGGCAATGTTCCCGGCAAAACCGACAGCGGTTTGATGTGGTATTACGCGGTACATTATTGATACACAGCGTGAAGAGGTGGTGGGCTGTTGCCGCCGAAATACCTGCTTATAATGATTCCGAAAAAGCGAATGATTTCAGGCATAAGAACTCGCTTAAAGTATTTTCAGATGTACGAAGTGTTGGTAAAACCATGGCCTTGCTGGCTTTTAATGGGTCGCCAACCCTGGTGTTGTTGGCAAAACGATGAGTAGCCGTCAAGCCGCAGGGTTTTTGGCATTCATGGCTGAGGGACGAGGTTTAATGGTGGTTTGAACAGCTGGCGATGCGGCATACGACGCATTGATGCTGGCAACTGGGCTCGGCTAGTGCAGCGGCTGTGCCTGTGTGGGGTACCCCCGCCTAAATAGAGGGTTCTATGTGGGCCAAAAACATTTGCGAGGGGAGAAAGAGGAGCGCTGCTGGTGTGCTGCACCATGGCCTGCGCCATGCGGCTGTGCCAGCAGTTTGGGTGCTAAAATGGAAGTGGCAATGGTGGCTGGCGCAGAGGGTTGCCCTTGGAAAGCCAGCTGGCGCATGGCCCGGCTATGCACTGCGGCCCAAGGGCAGCCGGATAGAGCGTAAAGCCCGCACCCGCCCTGCGCAGCGGGCGGGGAGGACTTGCAGCGATAGCCGGAACCGAGGCCCAATATGGCTGCAAAGGCCAATTGCCCCAAAAAAAATTAGCAGATGACGGCCCCGGCATAGGCAATGGCCGCCATGCAGTAGCTTTGATGCCAAGGATGATACGAGTGTATGTGTGTTTACTGTGCTTGCTGCCGCTGTGTGCGGGTGCGCAAAAAGCCTACCGACTGGTGGTGATGCCCGATAGCGCTGCGCGGCAGTATGGGTTTAAAACCAGCTTTGCCAACCGTGAGGCTGCGGCCAACTATGTGGCCATGCTGCCTGCAACCCTGCGCGGCAAGGGGTATTTGGCTGCTGCCATTGATGCTGTGCGGTACGATAGCTTGCGGGCCAGCGTTCATGTTTTTTTGGGCCCGCGCTACCACTGGGCTGCCATGCCGCTGCCGGCGCCCTACACGCGGTTGGTGCCGCAGGCACAAGGCGGCAGGCATGCCAGTCCCGAGGCCACCAAGGGCAAACTGCTGGACTATTTTTTGGAAACAGGCCATCCTTTTGCGCGGGTGGCTGTGGATAGCATTAGCCTGTGGGCCGATAGCATAAGCGGAAAATGGGTAATAGAACCGGGTGTGCCTTATAAGCTGGACAGCGTGCAACTGCTGGGTGGCCTAAAACTGCGGCCGGCCTACCTGTACCGCTACCTGCAACTAAAAACTGGCATGCCGTATAACCAGCGGGCCATAAATACAATAGATGCAAGGCTGGCCGAACTGGGTTTTGCCGAGGTGGCCCAACCCATGGAACTGAGTATGGTGGCCACCGGTGCCACCGCCAAGGTGTATTTGAAGCCGCGCCGGAGCAATGTGATAAATGTGCTGCTGGGTGCCATGCCCCAAAGCACCCAAACGCCCAACAATAAACTGCAGATAACCGGCGAGGCCAACATTTTGCTGCGCAATGCCTTTGCCAATGGCGAAAGCATAGGCATTAACTGGCAGCAACTGCAATACAAGTCGCCGCGCCTGAACCTGAGTTTCCAGCAGCCTTATTTGTTTGGCACGGCCTTGGGTGCCGATTTGTTTTTTGATTTTTTGAGGAAGGACACCCAATTTTTGACGATTAATTTTAGGCTGGGTGTGCCTTACCAATTGGGCCAGCGGGCCACGGCCAAGGTGTTTTTTCAGCAATTTACCACCACGGTAAGTGGGGTGGATACGCCAGCGCTGCTGCAAAAGCGGCAACTGCCAGATATAAATGATGTGGGTAGCAGCAATGTGGGTGTGGAATATCAACAGATTACTACGGACTACCGGCTTAATCCACGGCAGGGCGGGGAGCTGCTGGCCAATGCCATGGCGGGGCTAAAGCAACTGAAACAGAACGCCGCCATTGCCAACCTAAAAGACCCCAACGACCCCAACTTTGACTTTGGTACGCTGTATGACACGCTAAAGCAAAACACTTACCAGCTGCGCCTGCGGGTGTCTGGAGCCCACTACCAACCCGTGGGCAAAGGCAGCACCCTAAAGCTGGGTGTGCAAGCGGCCTGGCTGCAAAGCGAAAATTATTTTAGAAACGAACTGTACCAGCTGGGTGGCTATAAACTGCTGCGGGGCTTTGACGAGGAATCGATATTTGCCCGCGGCTATGCAGTGGGTACGGCTGAATACAGGTTGCTAACGGGGCGCAATGGGTATTTTTTTGGTTTTGTAGATGTGGCTTATACCCAATATAAAGATGAGCGGCAGCAAATGGACCACACTTACTGGGGTGCCGGGCTGGGCCTTAATGTGGACACCAAAAACAGCCTGATTAACCTGAGCTGGGCGGTAGGCCAACGCAACGACCTGCCGTTTAATTTGCGCCAAAGCAAAATACACCTGGGCCTTATTAACTATTTTTAAATGCTGCAGGGCCGAATTATTGGCAAACTGCGCTACCCGTGGGCCAACATGTGAGGCATCTGGTGCTGCTGGCGGCACCGGTTAGTGCAAAATGCAGCAACTACCCGCCAACTGCTGGTGCATGGGCTTGTAGCAATTACCTTTGCACCCACATGGGGATGAGTTTTGCATTTACAAAGCGGTTGGCAGTGCTTGGCCTGTGGGCAATGCTGCTGTTGGCAGGGCATGCAGTGGCGCAACCGGCGCCCGGGGCGGATACTGTTGCAGATAGCCAACAGGCCGTTGATACTGCCACCACCGCAGCGGACTTGTTACCACCCACACAGGTGCTGAAAAACCCGTTTATTCAACTGGATGGCCCGCTACAGGATGGCGTGGAGAAGCGATTTACGCTTCCCGGAAAAGAACTCTGGTTTTACATGCTGCTGACATTGCTGCTGCTGCTGGGTGCCATACGGGGCTTATTTTGGAAGTATTTTGCCGATTTGTTCCAAATTTTTTCGCAAAGCAGCTTTAGACAGAAGTCGATACGCGAGCAACTGCTGCAAAACCGCACCGCTTCGTTGGCACTGAATTTGTTTTTTGGCTTGAGTGCCGGCCTTTTTTTATATCAGGTAGCCGTGTACAAAGGCTGGTTGGCTACTGCCACCAACTGGTACGCACTGGGCCTATGTGTGGCGCTGGTACTGGCGGTGTATGGTGTAAAATATATAACGCTTAAGGCCAGCGGCTGGCTCCTAAGTATGACGGAGCCTACTGATGCTTACGTTTTTATTGTGTTTTTGATGAATAAGCTGGTGGGTATTTTGGTGCTGCCAGCCACCATTTTGTTGGCTTTTGGCGGCCCGCAGCTAAAATCGGTGGTGCTGGTGATTACCGGGCTGGTGCTGGTACTTATTTATTTGTATCGGTTTTTTGTGGCACTGCCGCTGGTAACTGTAAAGGCCCGGGGTAGCGGTTTTCATTTTTTTATATACCTTTGCGCCTTCGAAATTATGCCCATGCTGATGGTGTACAAAGTTTTGATGGCCAAAATTGCCTAAGCCTGTATCGTATTCTTAATTGCTAATGTTAATCTACAGTAAAGCGCGCATGGTAGAAGATATGACTACAACAGTAGCTCAAGAAACCGTAAAAATCTTGATTACGCAGCCTAGGCCCGAGTCGGACAAATCGCCTTGGTTTGATTTGGCTAAGAAATACAACGCAGCCTTAGACTTTACACCCTTTATTGTGCTGGAAGCCATTCCTGCACGCGAGTTTAGGCGCCAAAAAATTGACATCACCCTATTTACCAGTGTAATTTTTACCAGCCGGAACGCCATCGATCATTTTTTTAGGATGTGCGAGGAAATGAAGCTGAGCATAGGGCAGGATACCCGTTATTTCTGCATTACCGAAGCGGTGGCCTTGTACCTGCAAAAATTTATACTTTACCGCAAGCGCAAAGTGTTTTATGGTGCTGATGGTACCAACAAAAGCATGTTTGATGTGATGAACAAGCACAAAGAGAGCGAGAAATTTTTGTACCCCTGTAGCGAAAACCAGCAGGATAATGAAATTGTTGGCTGGCTAAAAAGCAACAAGTGCGAGTTTGCCACGCCATTTATGTACCGGTCGGTAAGTGCCGATGTAAAAAACCTGTTGGCGCAAAATGCTTACGATGTTATTTGTTTCTTTACGCCCAGTGGTGTACGCAGCCTGTTTGACAACCAGCCCGAATTTGCACAAAACGGCACCGTAATTGGCGCTTTTGGTGGCAACACCACCAAGGCTGTAGAGGATGCAGGTTTGGTACTGGGCATTAAGGCGCCCGCACCACAGGCCCCTAACATGGCAGCAGCTTTGGAAAAGTTTTTAGAGGCCAAGGCCAATCAAGTGGCGTAGCCAGTTTTGACGGCTTTACCCCCCAAACCCTACAGCACAGTGCTGTTTGGACGAGCCGCACCCGATTTCAATCCGTTTTTCCGTGTTCAACTTTCAATTTCGTACAGCTGAATGGGTGTAGAACCTGCCCTGGGAATTTGTGGTGTTTGACAAGTGTGTTGGTTTGAATGTGGATAAGATGGTAAACTTTTGGCTTGATTCTGAAGGCACAAAAGGGGCTGCCCTAGGCTTAGTGTCTTCCGGGTTTAGCATAGTGCCGAAGTCTTAATTTGCCCGTATTTGGGCGTAATTGCTGGCATTTGACTACTGCTGCTGCACTTTTTTTGAAACGAACGCTCAAATCCCTAGCAACGGTCGATTTTGCTGCATAACAAAGTTTTTTTTAATTTTTTTGGAAGTTGCTAACAATTTGGTTCAATAATTGTCGTTTGTTTCAAAACACGCAGATAGTAAGGTTTTTATGAAAATAGCGCTCCCGTTAGGGTGCAAAATTTTGTACGCCGCACCGTTTTGCTAAACAAAGGTTATTTTCCCTATTTTTGACCGCTTATATAATTGTAGCGAATAATGAGGCAATATTTGATAAAGTTTACGGGTGCTCTGGTTTTGCTAACTGCTGTGGTAAGCTGTGGCAAATCGGGCAAAAAAACTAAAGGTGTGCCCGATGATGGGCAGGTGCATGGCGTGGCCCCCACCACAAAGCCTGGCCTTGCCAAACCCCTTGGCATGGTGTATGTACCACCAGGCACTTTTCACATGGGTCCCAGCGATGAGGACGTAACCTATGCCTTGACTGCCAGAAACAAGCAGGTGAGCATACAAGGGTTTTGGATGGACGCCACAGAAATCACCAATAACCAATACCGGCAGTTTGTGTACTGGACCCGCGACTCGCTGGCTGCAAAACTGCTGAAGTATGTAAAAACAGTGGATGATGTGGAGTATGTGGACTGGAAAAAGGCAGCTACCATAAAGTGGACCGACAAAACGGTTATAGAAACACTAAACCCGCTTATTGTGCCGCCCCCCGACCGCATCAACAATAAAAAATCACTTGACCCGGAGAAAATCGTTTATCAGGTGGAGTATTTTGATTTGAAGGAGGCGGCAAAAATTGAGAACAAAGGGAAACCTCGCAGCTCGTTTTTGGTGAAGTATGCCGAGCCCATTTACCCCGACACCCTGGTGTGGATGCGTGACTTCTCTTACAGCTACAATGAGCCCATGACCAAGAAGTATTTTTATCACGAGGCTTTTGGAAACTATCCGGTGGTGGGCGTAACTTGGAAAAAAGCCACGGCTTTTTGTAATTGGCGCACGCTTTATCTCAATAATTTTCTCGATAAAAAAGGTCGCGCCAACGAGTCGGACTTTAGATTGCCTACTGAAGCGCAGTGGGAATATGCAGCACGTGGTGGCCGCTCGCAGGCACCATTTCCATGGGGTGGTATGTACTTGCGCAATAAAAAAGGTTGCATTCTCGCCAATTTCAAACCCGGACGGGGCAACTATCCCGAAGATGGTGGTTTCTATACCGTACGTGCCGATGCTTATTGGCCAAACGATTTTGGCTTGTATAACATGAGTGGCAATGTGGCCGAATGGACCAGCAGCCTATACTACGAAGGAAGTTATAATTTTCAGCACGACATGAACCCTGATGTGCGCTACAATGCCAAAGATAGCGATCCCCCCCGCATGAAGCGCAAAGTGGTGCGTGGCGGCAGCTGGAAAGACATTGGTTACTTCTTGCAAGTAAGCACCCGCACCTACGATTATCAGGACACGGCTAAATCTTACATTGGCTTTAGAACCGTTATTGACCTGCCTTATTTTGGGCAAGGCGGCGGTTCTGGCAAAAGAAAACCCTAATTATTTTACGGCATGGCATTTTAATGGCCTGCAAATGTGCCTCGGACCACTTCCGGCAGTGGCCCCACAAACAACACGCTTTCTTTATTCTGTAATACCCCAAAAAAACACTTCTTCAAAAAAAACACAGTTATGGCAGCAGCAATTCCACCTAAGGTAAGTAAAATATTCGACGTTATCGTATCGGTAGCAGCAGCAGTTGTTATCTACGGCGCACTGCAAAAACTTCTGCATACCCCCATTGCAGATGTTATGCTTAAAATTGGCCTTACCGCAGAGGCAGTAATCTTTTTAGGGTACGGTATATTGTATCTTATTTATCCTTCTATTGACGATCATGAGGTTCACCTGCCTAAAACTGCAGTTGCCGCCGCTACGCCAAGTTTGGGTAAGCTCGACGATATGCTGAAGGACGCCGACATAACCCCAACCAATCTACAAAAATTAAGCGCAGGTTTTCAAAAGCTGGGCACCACCGTTGATAAAATGGGCGAAATTGGCGACGTAGTAAAGTCAACCGGCGATTTTACAGCCAACACCAAAAACGCTGCTGATGCCTTAAATGCTTTGAAAGAAGGTGTAATTAAAAGCACCAACACCATGGCTAGCTTTAGCGATGCCAGTGAAGGGACTAAGCAGTTTCATGGTCAGGTGCAAACCCTTACCAAAAACCTGGGCGCACTCAACACCATTTACGAAATTGAGTTGCAAGACACCAACAACCACCTGAAGGCTATGAGCAAGTTTTTTGGCAACCTTACTACCGTAAGCGAAAGCATGCAGGGTAGTGTGGCTGATGCTAAAAAAACTCAGGAGCAAATAGCCCTGTTGGCCAAAAACCTGAATAGCCTGAATAACGTGTATGGCAATATGCTATCGGCCATGCAAGGTAGCCGTGGCTAAAGCCGAGGGCATGATGCGCCACCTGTAAATTCAGGATGCGCCATCTATAAAGCCCTAGAAACTGAAACATTTTGTAAATCTAAACCAGCCCGTCGGGTTCGATGGGTACTAAATTGACACGATTATGGCTTTACCTAAAGAGCCACGGCAGAAGATGATTAACCTAATGTACTTAGTGTTAACCGCCCTGCTGGCTTTGAACGTATCCAACGAAATATTGAACGCCTTTAAGGTGGTGGATAACAGTCTTCTGAGTTCCAACGGCGTAATAAACGGCGCAAATACTACCATCATGAACGGCCTAGGTGAGCAGGCCAAAAAAGATGAGTTAAAGGACAGAGTGGCCATTTGGAAGCCGCGTGCCGAGGCTGCTATTGCCAAGGCAGCCGAAATGTCCACCATGATAGATGGCATTAAAGCACGCCTTAAAACAGCCTCGGGTTTGAAAACGGTAGAAGGTAAAGAGGTGTACAAAGAAGACGATTTGGATGCCCCTACACGTTTTTTTGTGAAGCAAGGAGAAGGAAAAAAACTACAAGACGCTTTGCAAAAGTATTTGAATGATTTGCAGGCCATTGTACCCAAAGAAGACCAAAAAACACCCCTGCCAAAGTTGCCGATTGACCTTTCGGTGCCAGCCACCCAAAATTCGACCAACAAAACCTGGGAGGATGCCTATTTCCACATGACGCCATCGGTAGCCGCCATTACCATTTTGAGCAAGTTTCAAAACGATGTGCTGCGCAGCGGCAATTTGGTGGCCAACTACTGCCAGGAGCAAGTGGGTAAAGTGGTGGTGGTGCTTGATAAATTTGAGATTTTAACCAGCCAAAGCAGCAGCTACCTGCTGCCAGGGCAGCCCCTGGAAATAAAGGCAGGCATTGGTGCATTTAGCTCGAATGCCAAACCCACCATTAGCATAAATGGCGTGAGCCAAGTGGCCAACGATAGTGGTTTTGCACGCTATACCACCACGGCCAGTGGTAGCGGCGGCAATATTCCCATTTCGGTACAGTTTAAAGACCCCAACACCGGCACCGTTATTACCAAAAACACATCAGTAAGTTATACCGTGGGTCAGCCTTCGGGCGCCTCCATTTTCTTGGAGAAAATGAACGTGATGTATTTGGGTGTAGATAACCCACTTACCATAAGCACTGGCACTGGAAAGGCGGAAAATGCTAGAGTGAGCTTTAGCGGCGGCAGCATTACTGGCAGCGGCAGCAAGTGGATAGCCAAGCCAACTACCGAGGGGCCTGCCACGGTTACCATTTCCGTGGATGGCAAATCGTATCCCTTCCCAATAAGGTGTAAAATTCTTCCGAACCCCATAACTTTAGTGGGAGATAAGCCGGGCGGCAGAATGCCTGCGGCAGCGTTTAGGGTAATGGGTGGGGTTAGGGCTGTGCTGAAAGACTCCGATTTTGATGCACAGTTTTTAGTTGTCAGTTACACACTAGCTGGTAACGGCAATGGTTTTTCCCAATATACAGCAGTGCCAATCAATGGTGCCACTTGGGGAAGCAATGCTGTGATAAGCCAATGCAAGCCGGGTAGCACCATCTACATTGACGACATTAAAGTTAAAGGTCCTGATGGCCGGATAAGACAGCTGCCGCCAATGGCTTTTCAATTGCAATAACCGCCATCAAAAATCGTTTTCTTAAAGGGGTGGTGATAATGGTGATAATGCCGCTTCAACTTTGATAAGAATTAAA
>RDXD01000459.1 GCA_004292575.1 Bacteroidota bacterium | reverse complement strand
GAAAGGGGTTGATATCGCCCACAGAACATGTAGACACCCTAAAGATACCCGCAATAATTACCGTGCCGGCTTATTTTGGCGAAAAGCAAAGAAATGAAACCAGAATAGCGGGTCTTGTTGCTGGTTTTGATGTGGCGGGTATCATTAATGAGCCAACAGCCGCAGCACTTACTTATGGCTTAAAACTTTCCGACGCAAGAAAAATTATTGTTTTCGACCTGGGCGGAGGCACTTTTGACGTAACCATACTCGAAATTGATGGCGGCGAGGCCAAAGTAATAGCTTCGGACGGTGCTGACCAATTGGGAGGTAAAAACTGGGACGAAATGATTCAAGAGCATTTGCTCAGCGAATTTTACAGAATAACCGACACACTGGTACCCAACGACCTAAAATGGGAAGTGCAACGCAAGGCTACCAAGGCTAAATTTGACCTTACCGACGAAGCCCTAACTGAGGTTTCCATTAATGCAGCCGGAGAATCGGTTGACTTGGTGCTGCACAGGGAAGCGCCGGAAGGTAACGATGAAATTGTTATAGGCGATGAAGATGAAAACGCATTCTATTTTAAACAACGGTCGGAAAACCTGTTGGGTATATGCAAAACCATACTGCACAACACCTTGGAAAGAGCAGGGATGGAGTGGGCCGATATTGATGAGATACTGCTGGCTGGCGGCTCGTCTAACATGCCTATGATACCAGAAATGCTGGAGAAAATATCGAGGAAAAAAATACAGCGCAGGATTCAAGGGTTTAGCTACGATACGGCCATTGCTCAGGGTGCTGCACTTTTTGGCAGAAACAAAAGCAGGGTGATAGATGTGTGTTCGAAAGCCATCGGCATAGAACTAAAAGAAAATAGCCGCGCCATCATTGAGCATCTTATTAAGAAAAATTCGCCGCTACCCATTAGCATTTCCGAAACATTTCCTGCTGACACTAATGCGGTTTTGAAGGTATATGAAGGCGATAGCACCGATCCTGATTTTTGTACATTGCTTGGCAGGCTCGAACTTGGTAATCCCATGGGTAAGGTAACCGTTACCCTGACTATTGACTTTAATGGTATTATTCACGCATCGGTAGAAAACAATGGAACCAAGGCTTCGCTTAAAATTAAATCGGATACTGTTGATGTTGATATAAGTGAATTGAAAGCAAAAATTGATGCAATAGATATTAAGTTATAAACCGAATAATATGCTGGACAGACGATTAACGAGTGATGATGATAAAATAGCACATAGTAAAATAATTGAAGGAGAACCGCAATCTCCAAAACCTGAGGTTGTAGGTACAACCACCCATGTGTTTAAGGAAGAACTCGAATATAGCACCCAAAAAGGTGGGCTTAGTAAATTGCCTGCGGGCTACCAAGGGAAAAAAGGATTTTGGAAAGTGTCTATTCAATCTGAAAATCTTTTTGAAGTGCTTTTTCTCGATTATACCCAATACCGCGGTATAACCCCTGCCATGGTAAAACAAAACCATGATGTGTTACTGGCTTTTTGGAAGGAAAGAGAAAACGACCTTAACACAGGTCAGCGGAAAAATATAACATTAATTTTTGGCAGCGAAAATGTTGTACCCGATGCAGTAGGAGCCCTACATAAAGCGTACGACAAACTTAAAACTGAGGCTGGCATTCTCGATTATTACCAAACCCTCGAAAAAAAGCGATATGATCTTGGCATTGCATCCATTGCAGAAATTGTGGAGATTATGCTGGAAGATGGTGAGCTTACCAAGAAGGAAGGTGAGCGAATCTTAGAAAAAGGAAAGGCCAACCATTTGATAGAGTATGAAATTATACAGTACATAATAGAAATAATAAAGGCGAGGGGTTTTAAGCCACGGGCGGCAAAGCAACATGATAATTTTTTTGAGAACAGATGGATGACGGACGATGCTTACAAAGCAAGTATGGGCCGATCCGCCAAATGGCTGGATGAAGAAGTGTCGTCGTTAGAAGAAGTGGGCGAAGTAAGCTTCCGAAAGAAGGAAGAAGCCAATAGGCGTTTAGCAGCACCTGGTATTCTTACTGGCATTGTTACTCAGCTTACGGGGGACTCGGAAATAGGTTATGAATACCAGCAGCTATTGGATGGGGAGGCTAATACAGACAAGCGGTTTTTAAAAGTGATTTATCATCTCAACCCTTCGCTGCCATTTAGACTTAGTGGGCAAGACTTCAAGAGCATTAACCAACTCATCACGAGTATTGCCAAAAGTCTGGATTTATACACCGCTGCACAGCAGGCTTATGGTAATGGCCACTTGCAAATTTGGCTGAAAGAGGCCGATAAAGAAGCAGCCAATCAACTTACCACCAATATAGATGCTAACAGCTTTTTAGCGTTTGTGTTAAAAATAAACGCGGGCCATGGTATTTACGTAAATAATGAGAAATTTGACACGCCGCTGCAATTGGTCAGTAAAGCCAAATCCGATAAAGGTTGGTGGTATCTCATTAGCGAGGCTATGCAGGCAGGTGTTTTGCCCATCTGGTTCGGAGCCATCGGTCAGCAAGATTGGATAGACAAATACAATGAGTTTATGACGGGTGTGGTGAGCAATAATTTCTACAGTGATGACGACAAAAAGATGATGTCGGTACAGCGCTTGCTGGAGGTGATAGACGATGAAGTACAAAGCCCCAAAATTGTAGCAGACCTCAAAAACATAAGTTTGATGGCTTTGGAGGGCAGCAAACCTTACGTACACGATTTACAGGTATCGCTTAACAACTTTGGCTTCGTAAAAGTAAGGGTGGGGTTTGAAAGCCAATTTCCCGGCATATCAATTAGCAGCGGCCAAGCCACATTTTTTAGTCTTAAGAACGATAGGTCGGCCAATTTTCACTTGAAAATAAATCCGCTCGAACTGGTAAAAAACAAAACGTATGAAAACAAAATTCTGCTGAACACAGCGTTTGAAGAATTATTGATACCGTTAGAAATAAATGTTGTTTTTCCTAAAAAAGCGTTCATTCGCCAATTGATAAAGTATTCCGTTTTTGGGGCATTTTTTTTTGCTGGTATCCGTTACTTTCTTATCAAGTTCTACTTATTTTATCAAGAGTTGCTAGATACCACAGACCTTGGTACATCTGCTTATTACAACGAAAAAGAATGGCTCTACCTATATTTTGTGGCTTTGCTAATCATGGTGATTGGGCTATTTGGTTCTTATTTTATAATTAGAAAGGCTGAAAAGATATGAAAATACCATATTTACGCATATTGGTTACGATTGGCTTGTTCTTCTTTGTATTCGTCCTTGGGCCAGAGGCCTTCAGCGACGAAAGTAGATTTGTTGTTTTATTGGGATGGGCACTGATAATTTACAACATTGTAAAAATTATTAAGGCATTGGGGTCCGAAAATGTGCCAACAAAGCTTTCACCTCCAACTACGCGAAAACTATCAGATGCCCCGTCTAGTGCTATTTCGTCAGTAAATGGCAAAACAGTGCTAATTGTATTAGTGGCTGCAGTTATCATGATGTTCTTGTTTGTTGAGTCGTTAGCGCCTGTTGCGTTGCATTTTTTTCAATATGGCGACAAGCTGTTTGCGGCCTCCGCTACTGGCCCTTCTGCCGTTATAGCCTGGTCGGTATTGGGTGTATTGTTAGGTCTCATAACAGGAACATTGGTAGCCATCAAAAAGTACAAGCTCAATTGGCAGCTGATGTTTTATCCCGTCGGTTTGCTGGCAGCCGTAGCGGGTATTTTTTCGTTTATAAACAAACCAAGTGAGCGTTTGAATGAAATAGATGCCGCTACTTATACGCCTACTAAAAAAAAAGTAAGTGTACCTAGAGCCGATGCGTATCCTTTTGTCAGCATCAGCGCTTCGAGTTTGGCTGCTTCGTACAAAGCATTCAGTTTTGAGCCCTCGAATTTAATTGACGGCAACGATAATACTGCGTGGATAGAAGGTGGTGCTGATGAAGGTATTGGTGAGCGTATAGTTTTTTTATTTGATAAAGGTAACATCGACGACTACTCAGAGTTCGAGTGTACAGGATATAAAATCAAGAATGGAGTGTCGGTATCTGCGAAATCTCTGCAAGAGTTTAACCGTGTTAGCAGTTTCCGAATCATACTCAATGCTCAAAGCATTGAAGTCAGCTACCCCAATGTAACTGGCATAGACCCGGGCGAATGGGAAGAGATTTCTTTCAGCAGACCGCTAAAAATACGCTCTGGCGACCGACTTTCATTTAAGATAGAAAATGTTGAGTACGGCAAAAACAAGGATAAAACTGCCGTAAGCGAAATTGTACCCATAGTAGAGTATACATATTGATAACCAACAAAATGCTGTTCAAGCATCTGTGGAGATTTTACAAACCCAGCATAAACATTTGGGGTGCGCCCCCAGTTTTTGAGGGTGGAGCAGCCCTTTCACTCAGTTATGTGTTGGTAAAAGCCAAGCGCGGCGCCAACAAAAGGGTTAACATGCCTGCCTGGTGGCCTGGGCGCAAGCAAGGTGCCGAGCGATAAGCCAGCCTCCACCGTTCAGTTTCATCCTTTTTTGGCCTGCTCACAACGGGCCTTATGGCGTGGTAAGCCAGCGCTCTATGGTAGGTGCGTAGTGCCGGTGTTCTAGTTCCAGCACCCGTTGTGCCAGCGTGCCGGCATCATCGGTGGGCAGCACGGCACAGGTAGCCGAAAAAAGCTGGGGTCCGTGGTCATATTGCCCATCCACCAAGTGTATGGTAATGCCCGAGCTGGCATCGCCCTGGGCAAGCACAGCCTCGTGTACATGCTTGCCATACATACCCTTGCCGCCGTGCTTGGGTAGCAGCGCTGGGTGTATGTTTACCACTTTGCCACCAAATACATCTATTAGTGTAAGGGGTACCTTTAGCAGAAAGCCCGCTAAAACCACCGCTGTAATGCCCGCCTCTTGCAAATGCGGCACGTAAGCGTCGCCGGTCAAAAACCTGTTTTTGTCGATAATTAGTGTGGGTATGCCGTACCGTTGGGCATGCAGCAGCACCCCGGCAGCGCCGTTGTTGCTTACCACTATGCCTACACGTATATGAGGGTGGTTGGCAAAATGGGCCATTATTTTTTCGGCATTGCTGCCGCTTCCACTGGCAAAAATGGCCAAGTTGTGCGCAGTAGGTCCCGGACCGCCCGTTTTTTGGCCCCGCATACGCTGCCACACCCGCAGCAGGTAACCCCTAAAAAAGCTAAACTGGCCCAGCAGCAGGCTTACTGCCAGCACACAAAGGGGCCAAAGCAGCGTTACCACCACCAAATAAACCAAAATGCCCCATCCATTCACCTCTAAATTGGCCAAACCCATCACTTTGCGCCCCAAAAAGCCGCACAGGCTGCCACCAATGGCAAATGTGCACAATACCAGCACCAGCTGAAGGTTGGTTACTTTCCACTTTTGTTTTAGCCTTGTAAACATGGCGCGAAGATGAGATAAATACGGTTTATTCAATCGGCTTGTGTAGGTATAATCCTGCAGTCACGTCTTGGAAAGCAATCTCTAATATGTAGAGTACCAAACTTTTACAAAACCCAGAATCGATTATCGCAAGAGATAAAAAAAAAATATGACGAAAGGTAAATTGTCACCTTCGTGTCATATTTTTGCACACTCAAAATGGATATTTTTCCGTTCAAAATATTTTACACTTCGTTATGTTGAAGTTTAGACGCCGCTCACATTTTTTCCTTTCCTGCCTATTGGTGGCCAGTTTGATAAGCGTAACAAACCTTGCCGCTCAAGACGGAAAGACACTGTTCAACAACAACTGCGCCAGTTGCCACAAGATGGATCAAAACCTCACCGGCCCGGCTCTAATGGGTGTACACGATCGGTGGGGCGATGACAAAATGCTGCACATGTGGGTAAAAAACTGGCCCCAAGCCGTGGCTACTGGCAATGCGTATGCGGTTAAAATGAAGGATTGGGCCCCGTCTGCAATGACTGTTTTTTCGGCCTTATCCGATGCTGAAGTGGATGCGATTCTAAAGTATATTAAGGAGTGGGTGCCAGCTGTGGCCAAACCGCCAGTCGTAGGTGATCCTGCAACTGCTCCGAATAAAGACAATAGTCTCCTTTTTGGTATTGTTACATTGGTGATGGCTGTTGTGGCCCTCTTATTATTGGGCGTAAACAGCAGTCTGCGCAAGCTGGCCGACGATAAGGATGGCATACGCAGTCTCGAACCACTGCCCTTCTGGAAGCAGAAGAAATACTTGGCACTGGCTTCTGTCCTATTCTTTGTACTATCCGGTGTATATCTCAGTAAAGGGGCGGTTGAGTCCGGTAGAAGTAAAAATTATCAGCCGGTGCAGCCCATTTACTATTCGCACAAGGTACACGCTGGTGTCAACCAAATTAACTGTCTGTACTGCCACGGAGGTGCGCAGGAGTCGAAGCACTCTAACATACCATCGGTAAACGTGTGTATGAACTGCCACTTGGCCATTAATGAGTATAAAGGCGAACCGCTCTATGCCGAAGACGGTACTGAGATTGACGGTACTAACGAAATAAAGAAGTTGTACGAGTATGCCGGTTTTACCCCAGGTACGGTTTGGGATCCATCAAAGGCAAAGCCGATTGAGTGGGTACGTATCCACAACCTGCCCGATCACGTGTATTTTAACCATGCCCAGCACGTGAAAGCAGGCAAGGTAAACTGCCAAACCTGCCATGGCGAAATACAAAACATGGGTGAGGTTTATCAGTACAGCGATTTGAGCATGGGCTGGTGTATAAATTGTCACCGCGAAACCAAGGTGCAGTTTTATGACAGTACCAAAGGCGAAGGCAACAAGTTCTACAGCATATACGAGAAGTTTCACAACGATTTAAAGTCGGGTAAAATGGACAGCGTTACTGTAGAATCGATAGGTGGTACAGAGTGCCAAAAATGTCACTACTAAGCAGACTGGAAATGCATAGTGTGCGGCAAGCACCTAATTCCCAATAAGAGTTCTTGACTACGCTGTAAATATTGAAGTTTGAAATACGACCTACCCAAAATGTGACCAACACCAGGTTTCAATCATGTTTTTGGGATTCGATATGACACAAAAAATAGTCTCTTCGGCCGAAGAGGCGCACTAAAAATGAACGCATGAACAACATCTGGCAGAGCTTTGGATCGCTTAAACAAAGCGAGAAACATCTTGAAACAGTTGAAAACGAATTTCAGGAAGATTTAGTAGCCGAGCAAGACAACCTTGGTATTTTAGATGCCAAAGCACCCCGGAGAGACTTTTTAAAGTATTTGGGTTTTAGTACGGCGGCAGCCACTATAGCTGCAAGTTGCGAAATGCCGGTAAAAAAGTCCATCCCGTTTGCCAATAAGCCAGATAATGTAATACCCGGCGTGGCCAACTATTTTGCCACCACTTTTACCCAAGATGGCGATGTACAAAGCGTTGTGGCCAAAGTACGCGATGGTAGGCCCATAAAGATTGAAGGCAACGACCTTAGCCCCCTTACCAAAGGTTCTACAAGTGCCCGGGCACAGGCCTCGGTGCTCGATTTATACGATACAGCCCGCCTGCGCTACCCAGCGCAAATTAAAGAAGGCCAACTGTCGGAAATTCCGACCTTTGAAAGTGCTGACAAAGCCATTGGTGCAGCCATGGCGGCAGCCGCTGGCAAAGCCGTGGTGATACTTACCAACACCATTACATCGCCCAGCACCAAGCAGCTGGTGACCGAATTTTTAAGCAAACAACCTGCTGGCAGCCGCCACGTAACCTACGATGCCGTAAGCTACAGCGGCCTTATTGAGGCCAATGCACTTAGCTACGGCCAAAAAGCCATTCCTTCATACCATTTCGACAACGCAAAAGTGGTGGTAAGCCTTGGCGCAGATTTCTTAGGCACGTGGTTGAGCCCTGTAGAGTTTGCCAAGCAATATGCAAAGGGCAGAAAAATTGACGAAAAAAAGATTGGGCTCAGCAAACATTATCAGTTTGAGAGCATCCTTAGTATGACCGGCGCTAATGCCGATGAGCGCTTCACCCACAAGCCATCAGAGGCAGGTAAAGTAGCCATATCCTTACTAAATGCCATTAATGGCGCTGGTGTAGCGGTAACCGATGCCAAGCTAAAAGCGGGCATTGAAAAAGCCGCCAAAGACCTAAAAGCAGCAGCAGGTGCCGCATTGGTGGTAAGCGGTAGCAACGATGTAAATGTGCAAGTGGTGGTTAATGCCATAAACGAGGCACTTGGCGCCAACGGCAAAACCATCAATTGGGCAGTTACCAGCAATTATCGCCAGGGCATTGATGCCGATATGACCCAGCTGGTAGCCGATATGAATGCCGGTACTATTGGAACTCTACTGATTGCCGGTGCAAACCCTGCTTATGATTATGTAGCTGCCGACAAATTTGTATCGGGACTGTCTAAGGTTGGTTTAACGGTGTCGTTCAACACCCGTCTCGATGAGACTACAGAAAAGTGCAAGTTTGTTATCCCAGACCACCACTACCTCGAAAGTTGGGGTGATGCGTCTGCAAAGTCAGGTTATTTTTCTTTTATTCAGCCTACCATCTACCCACTTTTCAGAACCCGCCAGTGGCAAGACAGTTTGCTGCGTTGGATGGGTGGTGTAGTGACCGTGGCAGCTAAGACTGTTGCCGACTCTACTGCTGCAGCAGCGCCAGCAGCCAAATCAAACAACGACTATTTGGCCTATTTAAAAGCATATTGGATAGCCAAGCTAGGGAGTCAGGGTGCTTGGGACCAAGCGCTGCGCGACGGTGTTATTAATCCCGAAACGATGCCTGTGGGCGGTGCTACCCACAGTGCCGGTGCTACTGCCGCTGCTGTTGCCGCGCTTGCCGCTGCACCTGCTGGTGGCGCTTGGGAGGTACAATTGTATGAAAAAGTGAGTATTGGTGCAGGTAGCCAGGCCACTAACCCTTGGTTACAGGAGCTCCCAGATCCCATTACAAAGGCCACTTGGGATAACTACGCGGTTGTTTCCGCGGCAGCAGCCAAGCAATTGCTCAATATTGACGTTACTGATAACGGCGATTTGGATTCCTATGAGGTAAACCCTGGTAAGCCAGTGATTAAAATAGCGGTAAACGGTAAAGAAATTTTGTTGCCCGCAATCATTGTGCCCGGTACGCAAACCAATACCATTGGCATAGCACTTGGCTATGGCCGCAGCGAAAAGGCAGGTATTGCAGCCAAGGGAGCAGGTCAAAATGCCTTTAAACTAAGTACACTGGCTGGTGCTAATGTAAGCTTGGCTGGTATAAACGCTAAGGTTGAAAAAACTGGCGACACATACGAAATAGCTCAAAATCAGGTACACGGTAGTTACGAAGGCAGGGTAGAGGTAGTACGCGAAACCTCGCTGGCCACGTTTGCCATGCACCCTACCATGTTTAAGCATGAGCGCGACAAGTTGGCCGAAGAGTACGCACCCAAAACCGAAGATTACCGCAACGAGGGCAGTTTGTACGACCCAAGATTGAACGACCGTCCCGGTATGAAGTGGGGCATGAGCATTGACTTGAACAGCTGCACAGGCTGCGGTGCTTGTGTGGTGGCTTGTAATGCCGAAAACAACATACCCGTGGTGGGCAAAACAGAGGTACTGCGCGGCCACGATATGCATTGGATGCGCATAGACCGCTATTATGTAACCAAAGCTGGTGCTAACCCCGACGATTTATCCGACGTGGTATTTATGCCCATGCTTTGCCAACACTGCGACAATGCACCTTGCGAAAATGTATGCCCCGTAGCCGCTACCAACCACAGCAGCGAGGGCCTGAATCAAATGACCTATAACCGTTGTATTGGCACCCGCTACTGCGCCAACAACTGTCCATATAAAGTACGTCGCTTCAATTGGGCCGACTATACTGGTGCTGATAGCTTTAAAGACAATCAGGTAGGTCACGTAAGCGACATTACGCTTGAAATGAATGACGAGCTTACACGCATGGTGTTGAACCCCGATGTGACCGTACGTAGCCGTGGCGTTATCGAAAAATGCTCATTCTGTGTGCAGCGTTTGCAAGCGGGCAAGTTGGAGGCTAAAAAGCAAAACCGCACCGTTGTTGACGGTGAAATAAAAGTGGCTTGCCAGCAGGCTTGCCCTAGCGAAGCCATCGTGTTTGGCGATAGCAACGACAAAAAGAGTGCCATTGCAGGCATGCGCGACCACAACCCGCTACGCTTGTACTACGCCTTGGAGCAGGTGCACGTATTGCCGAATGTTAACTATTTGGCCAAAGTGCGCAATACCGACGAAATGATGATGGCAGAGCAAAAGCCAAAGGCCCACGCCGAAGCCGAGCACAGCTAAGCGGAGCTTATTGACCAGCCATGCTTTACAGGGAGACCAAAGCAACTGGTAAATTGGACAAACTAAACGAACAGGTAGCCCACAGAACCTCCAGAAAATATAGAAATAGCTAAACGTGTAAAGCTTAGAAAATATGTCAGTAATTAAGTACGAAAGCGCCGTTAGAGCCCCCATAGTGGATGGTAACAAGACCTACCACCAGGTTACAGAAGACATTCTGAAGCCTATTGAAGTGGCGCCATCCCGTTTGTGGAAAATTGGTTTCGGCATTGCCGTAGCCCTTTTGTTGTTCGGTGTGTATAGCGTTTACCGCGAGGTAACTTATGGTATTGGCCAATGGAACCTTAACAAGACCATTGGATGGGGTTGGGACATTACCAACTTTGTGTGGTGGGTAGGTATTGGCCACGCAGGTACGCTTATTTCGGCCATTTTGCTGCTGTTTAGGCAGGGCTGGCGCACCGGTGTAAACCGCGCTGCCGAGGCCATGACCATATTTGCGGTAATGTGTGCAGGCCAGTTTCCGATTTTTCACATGGGCAGGGTTTGGATGGCATTTTTTGTGCTTCCGTATCCCAATAGCCGTGGTCCACTTTGGGTTAACTTCACTAGTCCCTTGTTGTGGGACGTATTTGCCATTTCCACGTATTTCACCGTGTCGTTGTTGTTTTGGTATGCGGGTTTGCTACCCGATTTGGCCAGCGTACGCGACCGTGCTAAACTTAAGTGGCGGAAAAAGTTTTATGGTGTGGCAGCCTTTGGCTGGACGGGTAGCACCAAGCACTGGCAGCGCCACGAGAGCTTGAGTTTGGTATTGGCTGGTCTTTCTACACCGCTAGTACTTTCAGTACACACCATTGTATCCTTCGACTTTGCTACGTCTGTTATACCGGGTTGGCACACCACCATCTTCCCGCCTTACTTTGTGGCTGGTGCAGTTTTCTCGGGTTTTGCCATGGTGCAAAGTCTCATGATTATTGTGCGTAAAGTGCTTAGCCTAGAAGACTATATTACCATCGAGCATATTGAGGTAATGAATAAGATTATTGTACTCACGGGTTCTATTGTGGGTGTGGCCTATCTTACTGAGCTGTTTATGGCTTGGTACAGTGTGAACGCTTATGAAAACTATGCCTTCTTTTACAGCCGCGCAAACCTGTTTAGTCCTTATGGATGGAGTTATTGGGGTATGATGGCTTGTAACGTGGTAAGTCCTCAAATTTTTTGGAGTAAGAAACTGCGCCGCAACATTACCGTTACGTTCTTTATGAGCGTGTTGATTAATGTGGGTATGTGGTTTGAGCGCTTCGTAATTATTGTTACTAGCCTTTACCGCGATTACCTGCCCAGCAGTTGGAGTACGTACTACAGTCCCACCATTTGGGAGATTGGGTTTTATTTGGGTACGTTCGGCTTGTTCTTTACCTGCTTCTTCCTATTTGCCAAGTGGTTCCCAGTAATTGCATTGGCAGAAATTAAGCACATACTTAAAAAGAGCGGCGAGGGGTACAAGTCTAATGATGAGCGTACCGACTTAGAACAGAAAAAAGTGGATGAGTTTGAACATGCCATGGTCCACTAAGGCCGGCGTGACGACTAGATGTTTTTTGAGCAATATTGTATAGATACATTTTTATCGATAGCATCAAACGCAACATAGCGGTGATGACAAAACGAAGTTTATGGACGTAAGAAAATTTGTAGTTGGCCTTTTTGATGACGAGAAAGTGCTGTTTCCGGCCGTTAAAAAAGTACGGAGAGCAGGCTTCAAAATTCATGATGTGTACACACCCTTTCCAATCCACGGGTTAGATAAGGCCATGGGGCTTAGGGAAACCAGCTTGCACACAGCCGGTTTTATTTACGGTGCCACAGGTACTACCATGGCTTTGGGTTTTATGAGCTGGGTATTTACTACCGATTGGCCCTTGAATATTGGCGGTAAGCCGCACATGCCGTTGCCAGCATTTATACCCGTTACGTTCGAGTTTACGGTACTCTGTGCCGCCGTGGGTATGGTGCTTACTTTCTGCTATTTGTGTCAGTTGGCGCCGGGCGTTAAAAAGCACCACTTTCATCTGCGTGCCACCGATGATAAATTTGTGATGGTAATAGAGTGCACCGGACCAACAACTGAGGCCGATGCTACCGCCCTGCTACATGAAATTGGCGCTCATGAAATAAATACCCAAATAGCTGAAACTGGCTGGTGGTTAGGCACTTACGATAAAGAACAAAAACTGTACGACGAAAGCTATTTGTCAGTTGTAAAATAGATTAGGCCTGCTGCACCTTTGCTTTGCGGCTGGTTGTAAAAACGAATTAAA
>RDXD01000103.1 GCA_004292575.1 Bacteroidota bacterium | reverse complement strand
CTCGACCGAAGACCGCGACAAAATACTAAAAAAACTTGCCTACCTCCGCACCGCTACTGCTCCTTTGCAAGAAAAATATACAGACGTTTTAAAATCTTGCTTTGGGGAAAAGAAAAGCCCTTTCAGGGTTGTGTGTCTGAATCGTGGGAGTCGTTGGAGGCTTACGCGCGTGAACAAAATATTGATTTTCAACCTTTTGAAGAAATAACTAAACCTGTCTTGCCTGCCCCTGTGTGTTTGGCAGGCAAGGAAGTAGAGGCTATCGCGCCTTTCGTGTCTATGACCAAAAGCGTCCTTTTGCGGTTCGTAGGCAAGGGCGCGTACTTCGCACATGGACATCTGATAGACGCACAAGACCGCGTAATTTACCACCCAGAGATGCTTTTTGCGCAACTGCCGATACGCCATCAGGTGCGCCCCCGCAAAATCCATACACTGAAAGGCACGATAGCGTACCTCTCCAACACCGCCACCGCACATTATGGGCATTGGCTTCGCCTCACGCTCCCGATGCTCCGTTTGTACGAACGGCAGGCAAGGTTGGATACTATAGACTACTTTTATGTGGGAGATGTGGAGATAACGCCCTTTATGCGCGAAAGTTTCGCGCTTTTGGGCATACCTACCGAGAAAATCGTGAATTTCCCCTGCACAAGCGAGCAAATCATGATGGCTTCGAATCGATGGATATTACAAAATGGCTACCGCTATTTGGACGTGGGCAGTTATGATTTTATATGCCAAAGGGTAGGCAAGGCGGTTGAAAATTTCTTACCTGCCTGCAAAGACTGTTACCCGCGCCTTGCCTACATAGCACGCGGAAAGGTAAACTGGCGCAAAGTCGTAAACGAAACGGAGGTTATCGCAGTTTTAGAAAAATATGGCATAGAATACAGGGCGATGGATTCGCTCTCGATGCTGGAACAAATGCGGATTTTTCAGCAAGCGGAAGTCATCATTGCGCCACATGGTGCGGCACTTACGAATCTTTTTTTTGCGAAGCCTCACACCAAAGTTTTGGAAATATTGCCTGAAACTTACCACGACCATACGACCTATCACATAGCCGCTTACAGCCATTGTGACTACTACTATATGCGTGCCAAAATAACTCCGAATCAAGCCTCTGTCGCGCCCGAATACCAAGATATGTGGATAGATGTAGCAGTTTTGGAAGAATGTTTGGATAAAATAATTTAATCCAAAAATGCGTTTTAATACCTAAGTAGCTCTGCCATGAGAATCATGCGCCATTCTTCGGGTACATCATTCAAAAGTAACAACCCAAAAGCAGGGTGATTCGCTTTGAGGAGTGTTTCGAAGCGTCTATTTCCTTTGGCAGTAAGTACACCTTGCTTGCAGACTACCTCGCCTATTTGCTTGTTGTTAGAAAATACCTTGTATGCGCCATTGTCTGCAAGGCGGATTTCGAATGGGTTATTATTTTCTGCGTTGTCGCTTAGTTGGATTTTATCACTTAGTATATTTACTTTCCAAGCCAATTTTTTATCTGCATTGTAGCAAAGGATAGCATCGGGTTCGTATCTGATGTAGGCAAGGATGTCGCCCAGATGATTCAGGTATTTGATTTCAGCCACATGATATTGTGCCAAAATGCGTTGTTTTTTCTTGTCATAGTCGAGTATGGCTTCCCGTTCGTTGAAGTCAAGTTGTATGACAGTTTGGGCGTTTTCGTCTGTCAAGGCAAATTGTAAATTTTTCTTGAGTACAAAACGCCCTTTTTCCAAAAGTTTGTGGGCAGGTGCGCTATCTCCACAGCCTTGCAGTACGCATAAAGAAATCATTGCACCCACCCACGAAAAAAATACAAACTTACCTGCCTGCATACTGTAGCTCATAAAATTTTTGATAATCGCCTGACGTAACTTCGTCGAGCCAAGTTTGGTTTTGCAAATACCATTCCACAGTTTTCTCCAGTCCTTCTTCAAATTGGAGAGAAGGCTCCCAGCCAAGTTCGTTCTTGATTTTTGAGCTATCAATGGCATAGCGGAGGTCGTGTCCTGCGCGGTCTGTAACGTAAGTGATGAGTTTCTCGGATTCTCCAGCTTGCCTGCCCAATTTTTTGTCCATGATTTGACAAAGTAGGCGCACGAGGTCTAAGTTTTTCCATTCATTGAAGCCTCCAATGTTGTAAGTTTCGCCTATCACGCCTTCGTGGAATACCGTATCGATGGCGCGGGCGTGGTCAATGACATACAGCCAATCGCGGACGTTTTCGCCTTTTCCATAGACAGGCAAGGGCTTGTTTTGGCGGATATTTTGGATAAAGAGCGGAATCAATTTTTCAGGAAATTGATTTTGTCCATAGTTATTCGAACAATTCGAAAGCACTATCGGCAAATTGTAGGTATTGTGGTATGCCCGCACAAAGTGGTCTGAAGCGGCTTTGGAGGCTGAATAAGGCGACTGTGGGCTGTAAGGTGTTTCTTCTGTGAAGAATCCTTCAT
>RDXD01000102.1 GCA_004292575.1 Bacteroidota bacterium | reverse complement strand
TGAACTCCGCCAACTCAAGCCAACGAGCCGTTTTTTGTTCTACTTCGGCAGTCATTTTTTGGATTTGTTGGGCTTTTTCGGCAATGGCACTGTATTCGAGTGAGCCACTGTTCATGAGCGTAGTCATTTCCTCTTTTTGACGTTCCAGATTTGCTATTTCGGCTTCGAGCGTTTCATATTCTTTTTGTTCTTTGAACGAAAGTTTGCGCTTTGTACTTGCCTGCGTTTGCGGGGCTTGGGTAGGCAAGGGTTGTTTTGATTTGTCTTTTTCGCGCTGTGCCTGTTCTTCTGCTTCTATCTCAAGCGTTGCCCTGTACGCGCTGTATGTCCCATAATAGTCCCTGAGCTTGCCTGCCCCCTCGAGTACCCAAAGATGCTCTACGAGCTTGTCCATGAAGTATCTATCGTGCGATACTATGACCAGACAACCTTCATAATCTTGCAAAAAGTCCTCCAATACCTGAAGCGTAACGAGGTCAAGGTCATTCGTAGGTTCATCAAGGATTAAGAAATTCGGATTTTGCACCAAAATCGTAAGCAAATACAGCCTTCTTCTTTCCCCTCCTGAAAGCGTAGAAACGTAAGAATATTGACGCTTAGGGGGAAAAAGAAACTTGTCAAGCCATTGCGTAGCAGAGAGTGTCCGCCCATTGCCTGCGGGCAGTTGGTCTGCAATGTCTTGGATTACGTCTATCACGCGCTTGTCGTCTTTGAGCTGGAGTCCGTCTTGGGTGTAGTAGCCAAATTTGATAGTTTCGCCTACATCTATCGTGCCTGCATCGGGCTGGAGTTTGCCAGTGAGCATATTCAAGATAGTAGATTTCCCAGTACCATTCTTGCCTACGATGCCGAGCCTTTCGAAGCGTTTGAAGACATAGCTGAAATTATTGAGGATAGTCAGGTCGCCAAACTTTTTGGTAACGCCTTCCCACTCCGCTATTTTTTTGCCAAGTCGCGCCATGTCCGTTTCCATTTGCGTTTTTTTGGTATCGCGTTCGTCGAAGGCTTTTTTCTGGATTTCTTGGAAAGCCTCTAAGCGGTATTTTGCCTTTGTGCCACGCGCTCTGGGTTGTTTGCGCACCCAGTCGAGTTCTTTTCGCCAAAGATTGCGGGCTTTGTCTGTTTCGGTGGCTTGTTGGGCAAGTCTTTCGTCTTTAGTTTCAAGGAAATAACCGTAAGTATTTCCTTGCCTGCCTGCGGGCGTGATGTAGCGATAGAGTTTTCCTAAATCAATTTCAAGGATTTCATTGCAGATATTATCCAAAAAATGCCTGTCGTGCGTAACCATCAGGAGCGTGATATTTGCTTTTGAGAGATGCTCCTCCAGCCACTCTATCATATCCAAATCCAAATGGTTGGTAGGTTCATCAAGTATCCAAAAGTCGGGTTCTTCCATGATAAGCTGTGCCAGCGCGACACGCTTTTTTTGCCCACCAGAGAGCGTTCCGATTTTTTGAGAAGAATCCAAAATGCGCAAGCGTGTAAGAATTTGATGCAATCGCTGTTCATAATCCCAGACCTTGAGAGCCTCCATTTCTTCCATGAGGTCAGCCAATTTGGGGTTATCGGTTGCCATATATTCTTCGTATTGACGGAGTACGCGGAGGGCAGGCGAGTCAGATTGTAAAACTGTTTCGAGGATAGTTTTTTCGGGATTCAGGGGTGGTTCTTGGGGCAGAAAGCCTATTTTTACGTCTTTTCTAAACCTTGCCTCCCCTGTATCGGGCGTATCTAAGCCCGCCAAGATGTTAAAAATAGAAGTTTTCCCTGTGCCATTGGGGGCTACAAGGGCTATTTTTTGCCCTTTGTCCAGCCCGAAAGAGATGTTTTCAAACAAAATATGCTCGCCATAGCGTTTGGCAATATTTTCTACAGAAAGATAATTCATGGTGCAAAGGTAGGGTATTTTTTGGTGTATCATGCAAATAGTAGTATTTTCGTGCATTTTGCTAAATTCAGAGGTGTTTTGTTTTGCTATGGAACGAGTAAAAAATAACTCCTTGTGTGGGAAATTCCGTGTTAATATTGTGAAAATGTAGGGGCAAACGTATGTGTTTGCCATACCTGCATACGCAGACGTTTATTTTATCCAAAATTTGTGGGCGAAACAGGGCAAACACATAGGGTTGCCCCTACAAATCGTTCATTTCAGGGTATTTTCTCGATAACACGAGAAATCCCACACGAGGAATTATTTTGGTTATCTGATATTTTGCCATGCCGAACGCAGTGAAGCATCTCGTTGTGAATCAACAATTTGTGAGCGAATTTAACAGCTCCACAAAAATTGTCAGAGAACTCGTTTTTTTAGCTTCGTTTCTGAAAAAAAAACAAAAAAATGATACTTTTGCATGGGATTACTTTTCTGCGTATGTTCATAGATTTTTTTTATCACTTAAGGCAACATGGATTGCCTGTTTCGCTCCGCGAACTCCTTACGCTCTTGGAAGCACTCCAAAAGCGCATCATAGAGTTCA